>DATGJE010000245.1:0-6390 GCA_035295305.1 Candidatus Acidiferrales bacterium
GGCTTTGCCGGCGTTGCCCTACATTCTTGCCGAATCGCAAAATTCAATTTTGCTCCGCAAGCCCACCGGGGAGATTATTGGCACCGGCCCGTTTCGTCTCAGCACGTGGGAGCCCGCCAAACACGTCGTGTTCGCCGCGAATGACGATTACTGGAGCGGCCGGCCATTTGTCGATGGCATTGATGTGCAAATGGGCCGCACTGTCCGTGAACGCATGATCGACCTTGACCTTGGCAAAGCCGACATCGCCGACGTCGCGCCCGATCGCGCGCGCATCGACGCCTCGCGAGGCGTGAAAATTTCCGCATCGGATCCGACGGAATTGGTCGCGCTGATTTTTTCGCGTTCCAGTGCGCGCACAAAAGACATTCGCATCCGCCAGGCGCTTTCACTTGCTATCGACCGCGCTTCGCTCGTCGATTTCGTTTTACAAAAAGAGGGCGCGCCGGCTGGAGCGTTCTTGCCGCAGTGGTCCTCCGGCTACGAATTCCTTTTCTCGACAGAGCCAGACTCGGCAACCGCGCGTCAGTTCGCCTCGCAAATCTCTCCCGCGCACCTGCTGAGGCTGGGCTATGATGCCGACGACCCAATAGAGCGCATGATTGCCGAACGCATTGCCGTGAATGCTCAAGCCGCGGGTATTTCAATTTCCGCGCGAGCCGTCAGTGCCGATTCCCCAAGCGGCATCGCAAATCGCTCGACGAATCTCCAGGAATACGACGCGCGCATCGTGCGCCTTCCGATGTCTTCGCCTGCGCCCGAAGTGGCGCTCGGGGACTTCCTGCAAACCCTTGCGCAGTTCGCGGATCTCGATCCTTCGCTAACTGTGCCTCTCAATGATCCCGCGAGTCCCGAGCAATCATATTCACGCGAACGCGCCGTCGTAGACACGTACGAAGTCATTCCTCTCGTGCATGTCCCGGAAGTCGTCGGTTTAAGCGCTCGCGTGCGTGATTGGATGCCGGCGCGTTGGGGTGGATGGCGGCTTGCGGACATCTGGCTCGACGGAGCCGCTCAATGAGTTTCCGCCTGAAAATGTTTGTGCTGTTTCCGCTCGTGGTCGTCGCGGCCGTGGCCATCGTCGGCGTGGGTGTCACCGTATCCACGCGACGCGCGTTCGAGCGTCTTGATGCGTCGCACACAGACGCCATCGTGTCGCAGTTTCAACGCGAGTTTGCGAATCGGGGACGGCAAATTGTTCGCGGCGTTCAGGACATCTCCGGTTCTGAAGGGACCCTGAACATGGCCATTCATCTCAACGCTCGCGATATTGATCCGTCCGTATACGGGCACGATGCCGTCAGCGTCGCTTCGGATCACCGTTTCGATTTCCTTGAATTCGCGGGAAACGATGGCAGCATTATTTCTTCGATGCAGTGGCCCGCGCGCTTCGGTTATAAAGAAAACTGGCTGCTTCAAAAAACCGATTGGTCTGCCCGTGGCGCCTTTCTGCAAAAAGTGGACACGCCAGACAGTCCTGAACTCGGGCTGATCGCCGTGTCAGTGCTTCCGGTTGCTGGCTCGAACCTTTACACGGCCGGAGGCGAGCGGCTCGACAAATCCTTTTTATCGTCCCTCAGTTTGCCGCCGGGAATGCGCGCTCTGCTTTACGTCGATCTCGACGCAAATTTTTCCGCTCAGAACTTGACTGCCGTCGATGGTCCGGCTGCACAGGCAGATCGTTTCGCGCCGCTCGTGGCCCGCGAACTTCAGCAGCCCGGCGAAATTACGGCGACGATCCATTGGACGCGAGACGCGGCGAACGATGAAGTTTTTCATTTGCTCCCGCTGCTCGGCCCTGACAAAAATCTCCTCGGCGTGTTGTTCGTGGGCAGCTCGCGCCACGATTTGGTTTTGCTTGAACGCGCCATCAGACGCTTGGCTTTGCTCGTCGGTGGCATCGCGCTCGCACTGGGAATTTTGCTGAGTTGGTGGGCTGCCATGCGCGTCACTCGGCCGGTTGGAAAGCTCGTCGAGGGAGCGAAAGAAGTTGCCTCTGGAAATTGGGACGCGCGTGTCGCAATTCATTCGCGCGACGAAATCGGCACGCTTGCCGGAGCATTCAATCAAATGACCGGACAACTCGCCGAACAGCGCGAGCGCCTGATTCAAACCGAACGCGTCGCCGCATGGCGCGAACTCGCGCGCCGGCTCGCCCACGAACTGAAGAATCCGCTGTTTCCGCTGCAAATCACGGTTGAGAATCTTCAGCGTGCGCGCAAGCAAAACGCGAATGACTTTGACGAGATCTTCCGCGAATCCACGGACACGCTTCTTGCTGAAATTCAAAATTTGAAAACGATTGTCAATCGTTTCAGCGATTTCGCAAAAATGCCGCGTCCCGAATTGCAGCCGCTGGACGTGAACGAAATGGTTCGCGGCGTTACGCGTCTTTTTGAGCCGCGCTTCATCGCGCCCGGCGAGCCAAAAATCACCACGGAGCTGCATCTCGATGAAAAACTTCCCGTGATTCACGCCGACAGCACGCTTCTCCACCGCGCCATTGGCAACCTCGTCCTCAACGCCATCGATGCGATGCCGAACGGCGGAACGCTTGTGCTTCGCACCGTGGCTCATGACGGCGGCGTGCGCCTGGAGATCTCGGACACGGGTGCTGGACTCACTCGCGAAGAATGCGAGCGCCTTTTCACGCCGTATTACACCACGAAGCTGCACGGCACAGGCCTCGGCCTCGCCATTGTGCAATCGGTTGTCAGCGATCATGGGGGACGAATTTCCGTGACGAGCGAGCCGGGCCACGGTACGACGTTTCGCATCGATCTTCTCGAACGCCCGCCCAACGTGACGTCGATTGACTCAGCGTCCGTCAAGAGTAAAAAGCCCGCGGAGCCTGTTCTGGAACGGAAAGCGTAATTCGCATGGCGCCCAAAGCCCACATTCTGATTATCGACGACGATGCGAACACGCTCGCATCTCTCTCCCGCGCGTTTCGATTGTCCGGCCACGAAGCGACGGTCTGCGACAACGCCGCGCGCGCTCTCGAAATTGCGCGCGACGGCCATTTCGATTTGATTCTTTCCGACGTGGTGATGCCCGGCAAAGACGGCATCGCGCTGCTCGAAGAAATTAAAAATCTCGGTGTCACTTCTCCCGTTGTAATGATGTCAGGCCAGGCAACGATTGAAATGGCCGTGCGCGCCACACGGCTGGGCGCTGCCGACTTTCTTGAAAAGCCCATCTCGACGGAAAAGCTCCTCCTCACGGTGGAAAATGCGCTAAAGCTCGCGCGCCTCGAAGAAGAAAATCGCGATTTGCGCAGCCGCGTCGGCCGCCATCAACTTGTGTGGGCAAGTCCTGTGATGAAGTCGCTGATGGCTGAAGTCGAGCGCGTCGCAGCAAGCGAAACGCGCGTTTGCATTCGCGGAGAGACGGGCACAGGCAAGGAACTCGTCGCGCGCACCCTCCACGAAAAAAGCGCGCGAAAGAATGGTCCGTTCATCACCCTTAATTGCGCCGCGGTTCCGTCCGAGCTGATGGAATCGGAGCTTTTCGGCCACGAAAAGGGAGCTTTCACGGGAGCAGCCTCGCGGCACACGGGCAAATTCGAGCAGGCCCATCGCGGCACGCTTTTCCTGGACGAAATCGGCGACATGCCGCTGGCGATGCAAGCGAAACTCCTGCGTGTTCTGGAAGAGGGCGAAATCGAGCGCGTTGGCGGCGACCGGCCGATCCCGGTAAACGTTCGCGTGGTGGTCGCCACGCATCGCAATCTCGAAGAACAGGTCCGCCGCAATACGTTTCGCCAGGACCTTTATCATCGGATCTTCGTTTTTCCCATTGCGCTGCCGCCGCTGCGCGAGCGCCTCGAAGATACCCCTGTCCTCGCGGAACATTTTGCGCGCCAAGTCGCGGAACAAAATGGCTGGAAGGTGAAGAGATTCTCTTCGGAGGCCATCGCGGAATTGTCGCGCTACGGGTGGCCCGGAAATGTTCGCGAATTGCGCAACGTAGTCGAACGCGTGCTGCTGCTGGCGACGGGAAGCGAAGTGGACGCTGCGGCCATACGCATGGCCCTGCCGCGCGCCGAGTCCGTGAGCGGCGTTGCTGAATTAAACGCGCCGGGAGAGTTGCCGGGAGCGGCCACTGGCGCAATGGCCGAACGCGTCGAAGCCTTCGAGCGCGAAACAATTCTCAGCGAACTCAAGTGCCATCACAACCACATGACCAACACCGCGAAAGCCCTCGGCCTCGAACGCAGCCACCTCTACAAAAAATGTCAGCACCTCGGCATCGATCTCCGCTCCATTCGCAAAGAGGAAGAAGAATAGCGCGCTGCTTCGCGTATTAGGGACAGCGAGCGATGTTACGTCTGCGTGGATGTTGCCGGTGGGCCGAATAGCTTCGTCAGAACAAAGTGCGTCGGCAGGTAGATCACGACGATCAGGCCGATCCACATCAGCACGACGTGCGCGGCAGCCGGTCCCCACGCGCGATGCAGAATCGGATCGCGAAACGCATAATTGATGTTGAGCGCCGGATCCGTCGAGCGTGCCACGACGATAGCGTCCGCCGCAATCGCGGCTTGCAACAACCAGCCTCGACGGTCATAGCCAACGCGCGCCAGCGACCACAGCAGCAGAATCGGCCACACGATGTGAAATAGCGACAGCAGCCGCACCCACAGCGGATAATGCGCGTTCCACATGTACTCGGTGCCGCCAGTCAGATGATGTCCGCTGAAAAATCGCCACGCCGCATCGAGGTCCCATAGCAGATCGACCACAATCGACGAAACCGCCTGGCTCGACAGCAGCAGGGAATTGCTCCACCACAGGCCCGCGCACGTAAGGATCACCGCAATATCGCAAAGATGGAGGAAATTCTGTGCGCCCCAGTAACGCCAATAGGTGGGAATCCACACAGCGAGCCAGATCAAACCGCACCAGCGCAGCCATTTCGGGATTTTCGGATTCGTCACGGGCGCGCGTAGCCACATCGCGCCGTATCGTATCAGAGTTGAACTACATTGGCGTGGCGCGACGAAAAGTACGCATGTGCGGAGCAGGGCGTGAGAAAATGCGCAGGTGAATCCGTGGGCGACAGCGGGTGCGTTAGTGTTTGGCGGCGCGGCAGTGGGCGCGTGGGGCGCTGTGTATCCGCGCTCGCAACTATTTGGACCCACAGTGTGCACTACGGGCAACGCTTCAACCGTGGCGCTCACGTTCGACGATGGCCCGAATCCCGCGGCGACACCCGCGCTTCTCGATTTGCTCGACAAGCATAATGCACGCGCCACTTTTTTTCTGATGGGCTGCCACGTTCGCGCGTTTCCCGCACTGGCGCGGGAGATTGTCGCGCGCGGACACGCCATTGGCAATCACACCGAGACGCACCCGAGTTTGATTTTTCTTTCTCGCGATAAGTTGCGCGAACAGTTGAATCGTTGCCGTGAAGCGATTCTTTTGGCCGTTGGGGGCGCGGAACCGCGCTGGATGCGCCCGCCGTTTGGTTTTCGCGGTCCGCAACTTGACGCCGTAGTGCGCGAGCTGGGCTACTCAGGCGTTGCGATGTGGTCGAAATGGGCCTGGGACTGGAAGCCGCAACCTGCGCAGCCCGTGATTCATCGCTTGCGGCGCGTCATCGGTGGGGATATTGTGCTTTTGCACGACGGCGACCATCGTTTGCTCGAAGGCGACCGCCGCCACACCGTTGCGGCGCTTGCGCATTGGCTGCCGCGATGGAAAGATGCGGGGATGCGTTTTGTGACTCTCGATGCCATCGGCAACACAGCGCCGATGAATTTGCCGCCCGCGGCGCGCGGGAAAACGTAGTCGGAAAGCGGAGTCAATGGACGACAGAAAATTCTACGATGAGAAGGACGAAACGAAACAGATCCCGCTGACGTGTCCGCATTGCCGCCAGGAAAATACGTATCCCATCCGGTGGAAGGTGCGCACAAAAAAGGCGGAGCTGCCGCGTGGCTCAAACGAAGAGGATCGCGCCCATTTCGCAAAGGCGCGTTCGTACATGGTTCGTGTTGACGACATGGCCGGGTGCCGCAACATTCGCTGCCGCAAGCGCTTCGATTTAACGGGGCAAACGGTCATTCTAATTTAACGGCCGTCGCGCGCCGCCTAAATCTCCGGATACAAATCGAAGAACGCGTCGAGCGATTGCTTGAGCGTTTTCTCGATTTCTTCTCTGCTGCCTTCGATCAAATGCATCGTGATGCGCCCGCTGCGGCCATTTTTGAGTTGCACGGTTGCTTCGCCGACCGAGTCGAGTTCCGTCGCGGGAAAAAGCCTCATGCCGTACACCAACGCCAAATCCGCCATCCCGTCCTCCTCATTTCGCGTTCAGATGACAGCGTAAGCGCCGCTGCCGCGCGAGTCAAACGCTGGATTGCGTCGAACGGTCTCCCGCCAGAAT
>DATGJE010000246.1:0-2753 GCA_035295305.1 Candidatus Acidiferrales bacterium
CCCCGCGCCGATCAATTCCCCGCAGTTCCCTGCCGGTTCCCCGCCGTCCACAGTGCCAGTGCGCTTCATAAATTATCGTGCGAATTCTTGTGGAAACTTTCGCGCACCGGATGCTTTACCAACTGATAAAAGCTCACTAGACTGCACCAAGCTGAGATGAGAATCCGTTTGCATCGCGTTCCCGTCGGATCATTGACGAAAATTTCGTTCGCCGCGATTTGTCTCGCTACAAGCATAACTTTGTTTTTAGCGGCGCCGCGAACGTCGCGCGCGCAAACAGCTGCGCCGCAAAAATCGCCCGCCGCAAATCCTGGCGCGAAGGCGACCGCCCCGTTTGTCATCGAACTGTATTCCACGAAAGTGCGATTCGAAATCGACGGCACGGGCGAACGCGTCCAGGAAGTGCGCGTCAAAGCGATAGACGACGCGGGAATCAAACAGCTGCACACGCTTATGTTCGACTACAACTCCGCGCACGAGATATTCGCGCTGGCCTATTTGCGTATCGCGAAGCCGGACGGCAGCGTCACGGAAGAAAAAACGGATGCCATCGCGAAGATGATCGACGATCAGCCGGCACCAGCCGTAAAGGACGCTCCGAGTTTTAAGGAAATCCGCGAAGTGCACGTGACAGTCCCGCACATTGCGATTGGCGATACGCTGAGCTATGAGGCGGACACGAAAATCATAAAGCCTTGCGCGCCGGGCGAGTTTTGGTATTCGCAAAACTTCCTGTCAAACACGCGGGCGCGCGATGAAGAGCTGCAGATTGACTTGCCGGCGGACCGCGTGGTTCATCTGAAAACGGCGTCGCAATTTCCACCTACGGTGACGACAAGCGGCGCGCGGAAACTTTATACCTGGAAGCACACGGATGCGGAGACGGCCCCGGCAAAAACTTCTGGGGACGAGGACGCCCAAGGAGAGAGCAAACCGCCCGACGTCATTTTGACAAGTTTTGCGAATTGGGAAGCTACTGGAAAATGGCTCGCTTCCATCGAATCTCCCACTTCAAAACCCGCTTCTGCGGTCGCGGCCAAAGCGGAAGAGCTCACCACAGGCAAGAAAACCGACGCGGAGAAAATCGAAGTCCTTTACGATTTCGTCGCCAAGCAAATTCGCCTCGTTAGCATCCCATTCGAGCAACTGGGTTTCGCGCCGCATGATGCCGCGACAACTTTGTCCGCCGCCTACGGAGACGAACTCGATAAATGCGCGCTGCTCGCGGCATTGGTAAACGCGGCGGGATTTCACAGCGATGTCGCGCTGCTTTCTTCCGGCGCAAAGCTCGACGTGGATCTGCCCTGGCCCGGCGCTCTGAACCGCGCAATTCTCGCCGTCACGGCCGGAAAAGACGTGCTGTGGATGGATCCTTCGTCCGACGTCCTTCCGTTCCGGATGTTGTTGCCGAATCTGCGCGGCAAACAGGCGCTGATTGCTTCCGCGGCCGCGGCGCCGCATTTCGCCGAAACGCCGCAGGCTCTTCCCTTCCCGTCGAAGCAGACAGTGGAAATCACCGGACGCGTGAGTTCGCTCGGCAGACTAGTCGCTCGCATACGCTACACTCTGCGCGGCGATAATGAAGTCGCGCTGCGTATGGCGTTCCACCGCGCCCCGGAAGCGCAATGGAAGCAGGTGACGCAGACGATGGCGACGCTCGATGGCCTGCAAGGCGAAGTGACCGACGCGAAGCCGAGCGTCCCCACGGCGACGCGCGACCCATTCACGCTCGATTTCATTCTGGTCAACGAAAATTTCCTCGACTGGTCGCAGGCGAAGACGCTGCTCGCGCTTCCCTTGCCCACGTTTGGCATGCCCGATCCCCCAGAAAATTCCGCGCAATCGGTTGTGCTCGGAAATCCGCTGGATGTGACGGCGAAGCTGACGCTTACGCTGCCTGTGAACGACTCGGCGCAAATGCCCGTGGGCGCGGGCGTGACGCGCGACTACGCTGCGTATCGCTCCAGCTATAGCGCGCAGGAACACGTAGTCACGGCGGAGCGCACGTTGCGTTTTCTTCAGCGCGAAGTGGCGTCATCGCGACGCGCCGATTATCTGGCGTTCCAACATGCGGTCGAGAGCGACGAGAGCCAGGGTGTTACGGTCGCGAATATTATTCCCGGAGTTCCCGAAGATGCCACGGCCAGCGAGTTGATGGAATCGGGCACCGGAGCGCTCAAGAACGGAAACAACGCCAAGGCTTTGCAATTGTTCCAGGCGGCGTTGCAAATCAATCCGCAACAAAAGAATGCCTGGCGCGCCCTTGGGCTGGCGCAGCTTGGACTTGGAAAATACGCAGACGCGGCGACTGCATTTCAGAAGCAACTCGCCGCGAATCCGGCGGACGATACGGCGAATAATTTGCTTGGCATCGCCCTTTATGACGAAAAGAAATACGACGAGGCCGCGGCAGCATTCAACAAGCAGATTGCGCTCAAGCCGCTCGATCCGAACGCGTATGCGTATTTGGGCGCGGTTTACATCGACCAAAAACATTTCGACACGGCGGTCGTGCAGCTTGAAAAAGCTGTGGCCCTCGATCCGGAAAATGCTGCTGTTCAACTTCGCCTGGGGCAGGCGTATCTCGGCACTGGCAAGACGGATGCCGCGCTGGGCGCATTCGACAAGGCGGCGAGCCTTTCCCCTTCGCCGTTAATCTGGAACCAGATTGCGTACGACCTCGCTGAGCACAATGTCGCGCTGGACCGCGCCGAACATTATGCGAATCTGACAGTCGATTCCACGGAAGCGCT
>DATGJE010000247.1:0-5409 GCA_035295305.1 Candidatus Acidiferrales bacterium
GCGTTCGCGAGAACGCTGCGACGCCAATCCGGACTCTGTCGCGTGATCGCCAAATTGCCGAGCAGAATTTCCGTTTGCACGGTTCCCGGCAAATGCACCAGATGCACGGCGCGTCCGCGTGGGCGCGGCAACTCTGTTTCCGCGAGCGTGGGAGCCTGACCTGCTTTCCATGCACCGAAAGTTTTCTCGACGAGCGCCATCATGCTGTCGCTCGAAAAATCGCCGACAGCAATGAGCAGCGCGTTCGACGGCACATAATTCTCGCGATAAAAGGTCGCGAGCGAATCGCGCTGGTACGCTTCGACCTGCGCTTCGGTGGGCGCAACAACGGCGTAGGGATGCTCACCGAAGAGCACGCGGCGAAAACGTTCGTTGGCGAGAAATCCCGGCGTGGTGCGCTCGATGCGCAATTCTTCGAGGCGCTGGCGGCGCTCGCGCTCGAATTCGTCCGCGGGAAATGCGGCGTTGCGTGCGAGATCGTCAACCATCGCGAGCAATTTGCCGGCGAATTCCGAAAGGCCGGAAATGGCTATCGCGCTCGTATCCGCGCCAGCCATTGTTCCGAGACTCGCGCCCATGCGCCGCAGATCCTCTTCGATTTGGCGGCTGGTGCGCGAATGCGTGCCGGTGCGAATCACGCGCGAAGTCAGCTCCGCGAGATCGGGAGACTTGCGCGACATGAGCGCGTTGCCAGAACGGAAAAATAATTCGACGCCTATTTTCGGAAATGTGTGTTGCTCGGCGAGAACGACTTGCAAGCCGTTCGCGAGAGTGCGAACAGTCCGGCGCGGCCACGCGACGGGCCGTTCGGGGCCGACGGCTGGAGCGGTGACGGGAAATGCGGTTTGCGAAGTCGCGCTCGTCATTGTCTGACTCCTTGTTGAGCTTCTTGATGCGCGGCGGCCGGCGCGGCTTGCGCGATTGGTTTCCGGAAAACGATTGAGCGATTTGCGGGCAGCAGATATTTTCGCGCAGTCGCTTGAATCTCCGCAGGCGTTACGGAAAGAAAATTATCGAGAACTGTATTCACGCGCTTCGGATCGTTGTCGAACAAGGTGAAACACGCGAGGGCGTGCATCAGACCGAATCGCGGAACGCCGGCGCCTCCCGATTCAAGCATGGAAAAATAATCCGCGCGGCATTTCACTTTGATTTGTTCCAGCTCATCGACGTCGAGCGTTTTGTCGCGAACTTCCGCGATCACTTCGTCGAATGCGGCGACTGTCGCGTCGGGAGAATATTCCGGCTTGTGGTAAATCGTCGTCGTGCCAAGCGTTGGCCCGTTGTATTCGAACGCGTCGGGAAAACCCATGCCACCTTCGGCGGCAATAGCGATTTGCTTTTCCAGAACGAGGGTGCGATGAATGCGGCCCGCGCGGCCGCCATGAAGCACGCGATCGAGAAGCGCGGAGGAGTACCAATCGCGTTCGTGCCGCTGTGGCATGTTGTAACCGATGGCGAGCGCGGGAAGCTGGCCGAACTTTTCCTCGACTTCGCCGCGCCGTTCCTCCAACTGCCGAGGCTCGGTGACATCCGCGGAAGGCACAGCCGGATGCGGCGGGATACTTTCGAAATATTTGCGAGCGAGATCGAAACTCTCTTTCGGTTCCACGTCGCCTATCATTAGCAGGACAGCGTTGTTCGGAGCGTAGTAGGTGTGGAAAAAAGTGCGGACGTCCTGGAGCGTGGCCGCGTCGAGATCGGCAAAATCGCCGTAGAAATTATGCGCGTTGGGCCAGTTGCGGTAAGCGACGGGCGGAAGATCGAGCCACGGAAAACCGCCATAGGGCTGATTGAGCACGTTGACGCGGACTTCCTCTTTAACCACATCGCGCTGGTTGCGCAGGTTCTCGTCGTCAACTTTGAGCGCGCGCATGCGGTCCGCTTCGAGCCACAGAACGCGTTCGAGCGCATTCGACGGCACGACTTCGAAATAATTCGTGATGTCGTAATTGGTGGTGCCGTTCAAAACGCCGCCGGACGAATTAATCAGGCGGATGTGCTCCATTTTGCCGGCGTGTTCAGAACCCTGAAACATCATGTGCTCGAAGAGGTGCGCGAAGCCGCTGCGACCGCGCGGTTCCAAACGAAATCCGATTTGATAGTAAACGCCGACGGTGGTGATGGGCGCGGAATGGTCAGGCGAGACGACGACGCGCAGACCGTTTGAAAGCGTCTGGGTCTCCACCGGAATTTTCAAGTTCGACAAGTTTCCTCCTTGGAGTTCTTGAGTCAACGTTTCGGCAGTACGCGATCCAGTTGCTTGAGCTTGCGCTCGGGATGCGCATCGAGGACACGCGCGGAAAGGCGCGCCAGCGCCGCGTACGATTGTGAAAATTCCTCCGGCCATTCCGCCAGCGCAGCACGATGCCGCGCTACGGTGGAGAAATCGCCGCGCGCCACCGGACCCGTCCAGGCCTTGCGCGCACCGAAGCGTTCATAATTTGCGAGCGTTTGCCGGATCAACGGCAAAAGAACGGCCCGAGCGCGGCGTCGCGAAAAACCGATGCGCATCAGAATGCGCGTGGCGGTTTCGACGAGGGTGAGGAAATACGGCGCCGCGAACGTGCCAGCAGCGTGGTATGCAGGCTTGGCCGCGCGGCGAAGCGCCACAGGAGCGCCGCCCAGTGTTCGCGCAATGCGCCGGGCTTCCTGCCGCGCGCGTCCATGACCTTGAATCACGAAAGCGACTCCTTCGAGCAACGGCACGCCGCGGCCGCTGAATGTCTGCAACGGATGCATCGCGCCGGTCGCCGCGCCGAGACGAGCGAGAGACTTGAGCGCGCGATCATCGAGTGCGCCGCTGGTATGCAGTACAACTTTGCCTTGCCATTCCTCACCGCCCGCGCGCGCGAGCCTGACGGCGACGTCGCGAATGCAATCATCCGGCGTGGCGATCAAGATCACGCCGGCATCGAGCACGCGACGCGTGAGAACTCCGTGCGGATGTCCGCCGCCAATCGCTCGCACGGCCGAGCGCGCGGTGGCTGCGGAGCGCGTGACGACCGCGCCAATGTTCCAGCCGTGCGCACGCAGGCTGCGCGCGAGCGTGCGACCGACGCGTCCAGCGCCGACGATCGCAATCGTGGTCGTCGTTGTCCTGCTCACCCGCAGTAGCTCACTGGGCTGCGCTCACCGGCATTCTTCAGCAATCAACTGGCAATCATGCAGCGGTCATCGCGCATGATAGGATACCGTGTTCGCTTAATCCACGCTTCGGAAAACACTATCATTGCACATCTTCGGCATAATTTTCTTCAGCGGCCTGGCGGCTTTTTGGATTTTGACGGCGATCCTCAGCTATCGAGGAATGGCGCGCATTCCCGTGCTGACGCAGGTGACGCCCTTCGACGGACCGAAATTCCCGCGAGTTTCGATTTTGTTCGCGGCGCGCGATGAAGCCGCAAAACTGCCCGAGGCGCTCGCTTCGCTACTTGCGCTCGATTATCCGAATTACGAAGTGATTGCCGTCGACGACCGCTCGGAAGACGCTACGCTCGAAATCTTAAATAACTTCGCGCAGCGCGACACAAGGTTGAAAGTGACGCACATTGCGGAATTGCCGCAAGGGTGGCTGGGAAAACCGCATGCGCTCGAAATGGCGTATCGCCAATCGGCGGGCGAATGGCTGGTGTTCACGGACGCGGACGTGCAATTCGCGCCGGATTTGTTGCGACGAGCGCTCGCGTTGATCAAGCAGGAACAGTCCGACCATCTGACGCTGCTGGCGGGACTCGATTTGCGAGGATTTTGGGAGCCGACAGCCGTGGGATATTTGGGCGTGTGCTTTGCCTTGGGCGTGCGGCCGTGGCGCGTCAGCAATCCGAAATCGAAAGTGTATATGGGAGTTGGAGCGTTTCAAATGATTCGACGCTCGACGTACGAAGCGATTGGAACGCATCGACGGCTGGCGATGGAAGTGCTCGACGACATGAAGCTGGGAAAACTTGTGAAGCAGAATGGTTTTCGTTCAGGCGTGGCGCCGAGCGAGAAGTTTCTGCGCATTCGGTGGCAGGAAGGAATCGGGAACGTCATCAAGGGCATGACGAAGAATATGTTCGCGGGATTCGACTTCAACATTGCAAAGACGCTGCTGGGCGTGGCGGGGATTTTTGTGATTAGCGTCTTGCCGATTCTCGGAATTATTTTCGCGCGCGGGCCGGCGCAAATCGCGGCGGGAGTTGCCGCGGTGGTGGCGATGTTGTTCGAAGCGCAATTGATGACGCAGGCGAAGGCGTCGAGATGGTTTGGGATGACGCACGCGCTGGGCGCGGTGATCGTTTGCTACATCATCGTGCGGTCGATGGTGGTGACGCTGGGGCGCGGCGGTGTGGTGTGGCGCGGGACGTTTTATGCGCTGGAGGAATTGAAGAGAGGACAGGTGTGACACAAACAAAGTACAAGCGTCGAGGCGAGATCCCTGCCTGCGGCAGGCAGGCTTCGACTCCGCAAAAAGCGCTCCGCTCAGGATGACACAAGTGGCTATGGTTTTGCGGCTTCGGTGGAGGGCGGAACGGATGTTTCTGACGCAGCTTCGGCGGTGGTGGGGGCGTCGAAGAGGGGGCCGAGGTCGCGCTGCTTGAGGACGCGGATTTTGTCGCGGAGGGTGGCGGCGCGCTCGAATTCGAATTTCTTGGCGGCTTCGCGCATTTGCGTTTCGAGTTGCGCGATGGCGACTGCGAGCTGCTGTTCGTTGCGAATTTCGCCGAGCGGCGCGTCGTCGAGCGGAATGGTGACGTAATCGGCTTCGACGATGGCAGCGAGTTGCATGTCGACGGACTTGATGATGGATTGCGGCGTGATGTTGTTTTCGCGATTGTAGGCGGTTTGCTTGGCGCGGCGGCGATTCGTTTCGCCGATGGCCTGGCGCATGGAGTCGGTCATCACGTCGGCGTAAAGAATGGCGCGGCCTTCGATGTGTCGCGCGCAGCGGCCGATGCTTTGAATCAGCGAAGTGGCGCTGCGGAGAAAACCTTCCTTGTCGGCGTCAAGAATGGCGACGAGAGAAACTTCGGGAAGGTCGAGGCCTTCGCGCAAGAGATTGATGCCGATGAGCACATCGAATTCGCCGCGGCGCAAATCGCGCAGGATGCGGACGCGTTCGAGTGTTTCGATTTCCGAATGCAGATAACGGCAGCGGACTCCCACTTCGCCGAAATACTCAGCTAAATCCTCGGCCATGCGCTTGGTGAGAGTGGTGACGAGGACGCGCTCGTTGCGTTCGGCGCGGATGCGAATCTCCTCAAGCAGATCGTCGACCTGGCCCTTGATGGGGCGCACGTCAATCTCCGGATCAATCAAGCCCGTGGGGCGAATCACCTGCTCGGCGACAACGCCGCCGGATTTCGTGAGTTCGTAGGGGCCGGGCGTGGCGGAAACGTAAACGACTTGATTGACGCGATGCTCGAA
>DATGJE010000248.1:0-9058 GCA_035295305.1 Candidatus Acidiferrales bacterium
CTCGGCGCGTACCTGTTGGTGAGAACGAAACCGCGTCCGCCGCGACTGCTGCTCTCGCGACGCGAGCGTTGGCAGACGGTGCGTGGCGCTTACGAAATTCGAAAAGGCACGCGAGTTGACAATCTCCGCGTCTTGCTGATAGATGATGTATTTACGACTGGCGCGACTCTTGACGCGTGCGCGCGGGCTTTGAAGCAGGCGGGCGCGAAAAGCGTGGCTGGAATTACAGTCGCGAGGGTGCTTTCGCGCGGCAGTGCCTTCTCCGGCAGGCCCGCCGAATTAAACAAGAACCAGACGCCCGTCGGGAGCATCTAAAGTACCGGAAGCGAGAGACAGTTCGAACCGAAAATGGACTACCGCTCCAAATCGAAGAACGTGCTCCGGCCTCGGCCGAAGATTTCGATCTCGGCGAGCCACGCAGCGGCCGCATTAACCAACAGAGACGCAGCTCCGCGGCGACCGGCGGTAATGCAAGCCCCGGTGCTCGTCCTCAATGCGACATTCGAGCCCATCAACGTAACTGCGGTGCGGCGCGCGCTGGTGTTGATGCTCAAGGGCGTTGCCCAGGCCGAGGAAACGCAAACCACCGAAGTCCACTCGACCAGCAAGTCCGTCTCCGTGCCTTCCGTGATCCGGCTCCTCAGCTATCGGCATATTCCGCAGCAGAGCCGCGCGCTTTCGCGAAAGAACATTCTTCTGCGCGATCGCAACACATGCCAGTTTTGCGGCCAGATGCTGTCGGCCTCCGATTTGACTCTGGATCATGTGATGCCCCGTTCACGCGGCGGGCGCTCGTCCTGGGAAAATTTGGTGGCCTGCTGCTACCAGTGCAACAACCGCAAGGGCGACCGCACGCCCGAGGAAGCCGGCTTGACTCTAGCGCGCCGGCCGCGTCCATTCACTTTGCACACTTCCCGACAACTCATGCGCCTCATCGGGCACAAAGACGAGAAGTGGCGTAAGTACCTTTTCTATTAAGAATTTCGTTTGATACCACGTCACGCCTACAGAATTCTCCCGACAGTCCGTGTAGAGACTTCTCCTCTTTTGAGCAACCTTTCGAGGATATCAGCATCTATTCAAGTAATTCACTTCTAGGACACACCCCGGGAAGTGGCTTAGGGCAACCAAGGCTGCTTCCCTAATTTTTTGCGCCAACAACTTCGAAAGAGGCTATTGCCGGAAAACAACGCGGATACCGCGACGCCAATTTTCACTCAGACCGATGCGGCTCATTTGCAAATCAGGCACAAGGTAGCGCGCAAGGACTTCGTTAGCAGGATGAAAGCGCAGACTCGGAGCCACTAGCCACACAAGCGGTGGATCGGACTGAAACTCGACTCCTGGGAAATAGCCGTAACTCCGAAAATCTCCTTCGATGAGATGGCGGCGGACGCGCAGCCAGTAATCGACAGCTTGCAACGGCAGATGCAGATCTTCAGACGCCTTTAGCTCGATGACAACCAAGCGTCCCTGGCGCGTCACACCGAGCAGATCAATCACGCCGCGCTCGCCCGCTGCAAGTGCGGGGACTTGCGAATAAAAATACCGCGGATCGAGACGAGCATCGAGCCTCGTAGGATCAGCTCGGATCACCGATTCCAGCCAGCGCTCGGGCGCTCCACGATAGAGCGGGTCGTGCGTGTCCGAAGCGAGCGAGCTGCGCTTTAGCGAAAGCTTACGCAGGAGCGCCTTTAACTGTTTGAAATCACCGCCCGGGAGAAGACGGCGATCGTCGCCTAAGTCGAAATGGATGCGGCCGTCAATCCAACGGGCAAATTCAAGGCCGCGAAAGCGAAAAGAAACCTCGCGAGTGGCCGGCGGAACGGACGTCTCAATAGCTTCAGGCTCGTCTGGGAGTAACGAGCGAATGTGGTCGATCGCGTCCCGCGCGGCGGCGAGCGTAAGTTCGATTTCCTTGCGCGGCGTCAGCCAGCTCTCGACGTTGCCGTGGCTGGATGCTTCCTTCAGCCGAACGCGCCAATCCCGCTCGCTGAATTCGTAAACTTCCAGCCCCACGCCCGGGCGCAGAGCGTGCGCGCGCTCAAGCGTTACGCGACATTGCCCTTCGGGCAAAAATAATCGCAAGCCTTCGATGGCGCGGCGTTCCGCCCGCTGGTGCGTCCAATCCAGCCACAACAGTCCGAAACTCAAAATTCCTTCGAATGCCGCCGCGCTTTCGGCGGGTCCCGCGCCCATCACGGCCCAGGAAGACCGGCCTTCCGTCATCACCCCGCGTGTGTACAGCGCGGAAAAGGAGTGCTTCAGATCAGCCGCTGTCGTCAGCGATTCGACGCGCGCATCGGGAAATTGCTCGGCAAGCATGCGGGCGAAGCGTTCGCGGAATTGCTCGCGTCCAATGCGCGCCGCGGGACGCCGAGTCGTCGCACTCAGAAATTCCAGGCGGCCGGGCTTGGCGCGGCCGAAGCGCTGGACTTCGAGTTGAATGCGGGCCGGTTCGCACGCGGAAATGCGCGTGATTGTGCGGACGAGGTTGCTTTCCGAAGACCAGAGATGGATCAGCGCCTGTTTGCCCTTGCGGCGGACTTCGCTGCGGAAACCGTCGAGGCCCGCAAGCCATTCGCCATCTTCGTGAACTTCGACGGCGCCGGAAGCGGCGAGTTGCTCAATGGCCTGCTCGAGATTGCTCCACTCATCCATGGAAGAGGCGGAAACAATTCACATCGTGCGAACGCAATAACTATCAAATGATCATTCGAGATCGAGGCCGCTCAGATGGATCGCCGGAAATTTGTGATCCCAGCCATCTGGCAGCGTCTCAAATCCAATCTGGAAATCGCGCGTCTCGCCGCTTTCCAGCGGCCGCGTGCCGTTGCCGACGATCCGCCGCGTTTCGCGTAACACGACTTTGTGCGCGGGATTGTAGAACTCGATCGTGACGTCGGCGGCGCGAATCGTGCGCGTGCCTTTATTCGAGATGTCGCCATTCAAGTACGTCACTTTCTGGTGCAGCATATTCTCGAAGGCCGACATTTCGAGGTTCTCAAAATCGACGTTCCCGACATACGCCTGTTCCGCAGCGCCAAACGCAAGCGGCTGCTCCGCCACTGGTTTCGACTGGCTGGAGAAACGCATGGCGAAATAGAAGCCGCCGAAGATCAGCAGAACAATGACAAGTCCCACCGCGAACGAAACGCCGAGTTGGCTTTTATCTTCCTGTTCCAACGAATCTCTCCGTCAAACGAGCGAATCTGCGACGAAAAAAATCGCCATCAGCGGCCGAACGAAAGCCTCAAAATTAATTGCTCGGGCAGCCCTGCCTTCTCCATCCGCTCCTGCACGGATTCTACTTCATAGGGCACGCGCCAGAATTCGACTTCGCGTCGCTCTATATCCGCAATAGCGAATCCAGCGCGCGGATCGCCGTCGCGCGGTTGGCCAACGGAGCCCGGATTCAGCAGATAGCTCGTTCCTTTTTTCAACTCCAGTTTCGCGAATGCCTCGCCATCGGCCGGCTTGAAACGCAGCGCGCGAATTGAGTTGTCTTCCGCGAGCGAAAATCCGCCCTGCAAATGCGTGTGTCCGAAAAAAGTGAGCGGCGACGGCGCTTCGAGCAAAGAATCGAGCGCCTGAGCCGGCGCGACGACATATTCATCTTCATCACGCAGCGCGCCATGAACCAGCGAAAAGCCGTCGATTGAAACGGGACCTACCGGAAGTTTTTCGATGTACTCCCGATTTTCCGGACGAAGTTGTTCGCGTGTCCACAGGACGGCGGCGCGTGCGATGGGATTGAAATCGTCGGCGCTGGTGAGGCCGCAGGCGACCTTGTCGTGATTGCCGCGAATCGTCACGGTAGCGAGTTCGCGTATGCGGTCAACCACTTCATTGGGATCAGGACCGTAACCCACGATATCGCCAAGGCACACGGCTTTGTCCCATTTCCCTTTCGACGCGGCCAGTGAGGCTTCGAGCGCCGTCAGGTTTGCGTGAATGTCGCTGAGAATCAGAAAACGCATCAGCTGGCGCGCTCCCGAATAACGCAGGGATTATAGACGATGCTCCTGCACGTTGCACCAGCCGGATCATCGCTAACTGGATTCCGGCTGCCCCACTATCGAATCCACATGCAATCGCCATAACTATAGAAGCGATACTGTGCCTCGACGGCGTGACGGTAGGCTCGCAGCATATTTTCGCGGCCTGCAAACCCTGCAACCAACGCGAGCAGACTCGAGCGCGGCAAATGAAAGTTTGTGAGCAATTGGTCGACAACGCGAAATCGCTTTCCCGGAAACAAAAAAATCTCGGCTTCGGCGCGGCCCGGGGCAATGGTCAACTTTTCGTTTGCGTCCACGCCTGTGTCCGCGCCCTGCTTCGTGCCATGCGTAGCCGCAAATTTCTCCGCTGCGTCTTCGAGCGCGCGAACCACCGTCGTGCCCACGGCGAGCACTGGTCTGTGTTCGGCATGAGCCCGCGTGATGGCTTCCGCCGTGTTCGCCGGAATTTCGTACGACTCAGTGTGGATGTGATGGTCCTCGAGACGCTGGGTGCGCACGGGCTCAAAAGTCCCCAAGCCCACGTCGAGCGTGATCTCCGCAACTTCCAGCCCGCTCTGCCGAATACGCGCAAGAATCTCCGGAGTAAAGTGCAAACCTGCCGTCGGGGCGGCAACAGCTGCCCCGCGCCGCGCAAAAACCGTCTGATAGCGCTCGCGATCGATGGTCGAGTCGTCGCGCTTGATATAGGGAGGAAGCGGAATATGCCCCAACCGTTCGATCGTCTCGGTCAGACTATCGCTATTCGGGCTTGCGAATTTCAAACGTCGCAGTCCGAAGCCGGCTCGGCTGACAACTTCAGCTTGCAGTTCGCCGTCCCCGAAAATAATCGTCTCGCCGACCGGGATTTTCCGGCCCGGACGCACCAGCACTTCCCACTCATTCCCTTCGCGCGCCCGCAGCAGCAGCACCTCGACCTCCGCGCTTAGGTGCTCCTTGCGAATCGGACTGTTCTTCCCAATCGGCTGCGCGCGCACGCCTTTGCGATGTCCCCAGAGACGCGCAGGAAGGACGCGGGCATTATTAATCACGACAAGCTCATCGCCGCGGAGAATCTCGGGAAACTCGCGGAACTGCCCGTCCTCCCAAGTGCCGGAACGCCGGTCGAGCAGCAGCATGCGCGAAGCGTCGCGCTCCTTGAGCGGCCACTGCGCGATGCGTTCCGGCGGCAGGTCGTAATCCAAATCGCTCAGGTTCAATTCGCTCGCTTCCTCCGTCACGCGCAGCCAGCAAGAGTATTGGCAAGATGTTGGCGCGCCGCGACAAACTATGCTATGACAGCAATCAAGTTCAACCGGCCGCACGGTCTTTCCTCTGGTGAATAGCATCCGCGTGGCCGCGCGAATCCCATTGTAACGAAGAATCCTTGCGAAACTCTGCGGTGAGGAAGGCGATGGCCGAAGGCCAGGTCAGCATCAGCCAGCGAGGTGCCGAGCGTCTGCGCTCTGGTCATTTATGGGTCTACCGTAGCGACGTTCGCAGCGCGGAGGCGGAGAGCGGCGACATTGTTCGCGTCAAAGACGAGCGCGGCAATTTTGTGGGACGCGCCTTCTTCAGCAGCCGCTCGCAAATAACGGTTCGCCTGCTGACGCGCGAAGACGTGCCCGTCGATCGCGACTTCTTCAAGGCGCGCATCCAAGCCGCCGCCGAATATCGCAAGCTCGTGGTTGAGGACACGGAAGCCTTTCGCCTGGTTTACAGCGAAGCTGATTTGCTGCCGTCGCTCATCGTTGACCGCTACGCTGACTGGCTCGTCATTCAGACCCTTAGCCAGGGAACGGAACGCCACAAGGAAGAATTCGTCTCGATTCTGACTGAGCTTTTTTCCCCGCGCGGAATCCTCGAACGGAACGATCCCCGCGTTCGCGAACTCGAAGGGCTTGAACGCAAAGTCTCGCTTCTCTATGGCGAAGTCCCGGAAGAAATCATCGCTTCGCGCAATGGCATACGTTTCGTGCACGATTTGTACAAAGGTCAAAAAACAGGCGGCTTCCTCGACCAGCGCGAGAACCAGCGAGCAGCCCCCGCTTATGCCTCTGGCGAGGTACTGGATTGCTTTACATACCACGGCGGCTTCGCCTTAACGGTGGCGGCGCGCGCGGTCCAAATCGAAGCGATTGACCTCTCGGGTCCCGCCGTTGAAATCGCCCGGCGCAATCAGGAGCTGAACAACATTACCAACGTCACTTTTCGCGAAGCTAATTCTTTCGACGTTTTAAAGGCTTACGACGATTCCGGCCGCCGGTTCGACACAATCGTTCTTGACCCGCCAGCTTTCGCGAAAAATCGTGACAGCGTGACCGCCGCCCTCCGCGGATACAAGGAAATCAATCTGAGGGCACTCAAACTGCTGAAACCCGGCGGATTCCTGATTACTTCGTCTTGCTCCTACCACATTCCCGAAGCGCTGTTCCTCCAAGTGATAGCCGAAGCCGCCAACGACGTCCGGCGAGCCGTACAGATAGTCGAGCGCCGAACGCAATCAAGAGATCACCCAATCCTGCTGACGATGCCCGAAACTCACTACCTCAAGTGCTTCATTCTTAGGGTTATATAGGAAGAAGAAGCCGTAATCCGTGAAGCGCTATTCGTGCAAGAAAATACTTGACTGTTTAACGCTCATATTATATAACTCTATAGAATTCATATTACAAGGAGGCCACAACATGCACAGTATCAATCGTTGGGAACCTTTCCGGAACGTCTCTTCTCTGCAAGAGCAGGTGAATCGGCTTTTCGAGGGCACTTTCTCGCGTAAGGGCGATGACTCCACTTTGACGGCCTGGGCGCCGGCAGTGGACGTCTACGAAACTGAAAACGAGCTGGTGATCAAGGCGGATTTGCCGGATATCAGCGAGAAGGATCTGGACGTGCGGATCGAAAACAACATGCTCACCGTCCGCGGCGAACGGAAATTCGAGCAGCAAGTGAAAGAAGACAGCTACCTTCGCATGGAGCGTTCGTACGGTTCATTCAGCCGCAGCTTCTCGCTGCCGAATACCGTCGACACCCAAGCGATTCAGGCGGATTACAAGAATGGCGTCCTGACCGTCACATTGCCGAAGCGCGCAGAATCCAAGCCGAAGCAAGTGAAGATCAACGTCACAAACGGAAAGAACTAACTTCTCGCCTTATGACCCTGGGGGGCCGGAGCATTTCGGCCCCCTTTGTGTCGCCGGACGGGACTAAAATAGATTGGGAGTTTGGACGTTTAGGAGCAAGCACGAACTATGCTGCGCTACGACAAGTTAACGGTGAAGGCCCAGGAGTCCCTGCAGGCCGCGCAGGAAATTGCTGCGTCCGCAAATCAACAGCAGATTGAGCCGCTGCATTTGCTGGCTGCGCTGCTCGCGCAAAGCGAAGGCGTTGTGGCGCCGCTGCTCGCCAAGTTGGGAGCTGCCCCCGAAGCGCTCATCGCCGAAGTGCACCGCGAAATCGAGCGTCTCCCGAGAATATCCGGCGCCGCGCAGCAATACATGAGCCCGGCGTCAAATGACGTCTTGAGCCGCGCTTTCGATGAGGCTGTGCGCTTCAAAGACGAATACGTATCCACCGAACATATCCTTCTCGCCATCGCGCAACTCGACCGCGACCCGGCGGGCATGCTGCTGGCGCGCAACGGCGCGAGCCACGACGCCATTCTTCAGGCGCTTGTCAGCGTGCGCGGCAGCCACCGCGTCACCAGCCAAAACCCAGAAACCACCTATCGCGCACTTGAACAATACGGCCGCGACCTCACGGAGCTCGCGCGTCGCGGCAAACTCGATCCCGTCATCGGCCGCGATGAAGAAATTCGCCGCGTCATGCAGATTCTCGCGCGCCGCACCAAGAACAATCCCGTGCTGATCGGCGAGCCCGGCGTCGGCAAAACCGCCGTTGTCGAGGGCCTCGCGCAACGAATTATCGCCGGAGACGTGCCGGAAGTCTTGAAGCCGAAAAGAATTGTCGCGCTCGATTTGGCGGCTCTGGTCGCCGGCGCAAAATATCGCGGCGAATTCGAAGACCGTCTGAAGGCTGTGCTGAAGGAAGTGACCGAATCGGACGGTCGCGTGATTCTCTTCATCGACGAATTGCATACCGTGGTCGGCGCGGGCTCCGCGGAAGGCTCGATGGATGCCTCGAACATGCTGAAGCCCGCGCTGGCGCGGGGCGAACTGCGCGCCATTGGCGCAACCACGCTCAACGAATATCGCAAGTACATCGAAAAAGATCCCGCGCTCGAGCGCCGCTTCCAGCCCGTGATGATTCCCGAGCCTTCCGTCGAGGACACGATTGCCATTCTGCGCGGCTTGAAGGAACGCTACGAAGTCCATCATGGCGTGCGCATTCAGGATGCCGCCATTGTCGCCGCCGCCATACTCTCGCAACGCTACATCTCCGACCGTTTCCTGCCTGACAAGGCGATCGACCTTATCGACGAAGCCGCGGCGGGCTTGCGCATGGAATTGGACTCTATGCCTTCGGAGATTGACGAAATTGAGCGACGCGTTATGCAGCTTGAAATCGAGCGCCAAGCACTGTCGAAGGAATCCGACGCGCATTCGCGCGAGCGTTTAAAGGAAATCGAAAAAGAGCTCTCGGCGCTGCGCGAAAAATCCAACGGCCTAAAAGCTCAGTGGCAAGTCGAGAAAGAAGCCATTGGCCGCATCCGCAAAATCAAAAGCGAAATTGACCAGCTGAAAACCGAAGAACAGCGCATGGAGCGCGCCGGCGAGCTTGCGAAAGTCGCGGAGATTCGCTACGGCAAATTGGCCGCGGCGGAGCGCGAGTTGCAAAAAGCGCAGGACGCCCTCACCCAGCGGCAAAAAGGCGGCCGCGCGATGCTGAAAGAAGAAGTGGGCGAGGAAGACATCGCTCGCATCGTCGCCAAATGGACAGGCATTCCCGTCGGGCGGCTACTGGAAGGCGAAGTGCAAAAGCTCGTGCACATGGAAGAGCGTTTGCGGCAGCGCGTCGTGGGACAAGATGACGCTCTTGCACGCGTGGCGAATGCGGTTCGCCGCAGCCGCTCCGGCTTGGCTGACCCGCGCCGCCCGATT
>DATGJE010000249.1:0-7113 GCA_035295305.1 Candidatus Acidiferrales bacterium
CTCGCAAATTCTGGACCGTCGTGTGGATCGGCTTGGTTGCCGGCACGCTGGACATCACAGAGAACATCATCTTCAATCATTTTCGCGGCGTCACGATGAAAATGATTTTCCAATACATCGCCAGCGGCTTGATTGGCATGAAGTCATTCAGTCTCGGCGCCGGGTCGGTGGCCCTGGGCGTCGCGATTCATTACGCGATTGCGATGACGTGGACGGTGATTTTTTATTTCTTGAGCCGCAAGCTGCTGATTTTGACGAGGCGTGCTGCGATTTCCGGTATTGTTTACGGCGGCGTGGTTTACGTGATTATGAATTTCGTGGTGCTGCCGCTGACGGCCGTGCCGCATTCGACGAAAGCGATAACGCTCGCGTCGCGAGTCAGCGGAGTGCTGGCGCTGCTCCTCTGCATCGGCTTAACGATTTCGCTTCTGACGCGCAAATACGCGCCGCTGCAATAGCCGCGCGCCATCCGCGCCTGCTTTCATTCATTTGTCATCTTGAGCGCAGCGAAGCCTGCCCGCTGCAGGCAGGGATCTCGCCTCGAAGCAGTGTCGAGCGTTGCCGTCAGAAATTGCACCGCCTCATTTTATTTGGATGCGGTCGAATTTGAATAGCGTAAACTTAGGGGCACCATGGCGGCGAACGCACAACCGGATTACAAGATTCAACTGGCGGCATATGAAGGGCCGCTCGATTTGCTGCTGGATTTGGTGCGCAAGCAGGAAATCGACATTCACAATATTCCCATCGCGAAAATCACGCAGCAGTACCTCGACTATTTACATCAGCTCGAAAAATTGAACGTGGACGTGTCGGCGGACTTCTTGTACATGGCGGCGACGCTGATTTACATCAAGTCCAAAATGCTGCTGCCGGTGGATCCGCTCGCTCCTCCGGAGGAGCAGGACCCGCGCGGCGAATTGGTGCACCGGCTGCTCGAACACGAGAAATTCAAGAACGCGGCGCAGATGCTTTACGAAAAGCAACAGCTTGAGGCGCATGTGTGGTCGCATCCGGACATGTCTCTCTACCAGAGCGAAGGGACCGAAGGAGAGCTGATCGTTTCGCTGGTGGATTTGGTGAAAGTGTTTCAGCAAGTGCTGGAGCGCCGCAGGGAAGTGGCGAAGATTGAGTTGTCGCACGAAGTGGTGACCGTCGCGCAGATGATGGAGCAGTTGCGGGCGCGGTTGCTGACCAGCGAAGGACCTGTATCGCTCGCGGAATTTTTCGAGGCGTGCCCGTCGAGAAGGTCGATGATTGTGGCGCTGCTCGCGGTGCTCGAAATGGTGAAATTGCAGGCGGTGATGTTGACGCAGGAAAAAGCGTTCGGCGATATTTTGCTGCGGAAACACAAGATGTTCGATTTGGTGTTTGAGGGCGGGGAAGCAATCTCGAAGATCGACGAGGAGTATCTGTGAAGCAGTGGTGAGTAGTCACTATAGTAAAAGGCCGAAGGCGTCGCGCGGATAAGACGCGCGAAAGGAAATAAAGCGGAAACATTGTTCATGTCGGAGCTGAAGCTCCGACCCCCTAGGGGCAAATCAACCATGACGGAACAGGAACTGCAGAGCGCGTTGGAAGCGATTATTTACGCGGCGGATGAGCCGGCGACGCTGGATCAGATTCTCGCGGCGGTGGGCGGAGAGCGCAGCGAAGTGCGCGCGGGGCTCGACCGGCTGGTGGCTTCGTATGCGGTCGAGGAGCGCGGCGTCGAGATTCGCAAAGTGGCGGGCGGCTGGAAGATGTACACGAAGGCGCAGCATCATGAAGTGGTGCGCAGATTCATCAAGGGATTGCGGCCTCCGCTGCGGCTGACGATGCCGGCGCTCGAAACGCTATCGGTGATTGCGTACAAGCAGCCAGCGACGCTGCCGGAAATTAACGAAGTGCGCGGAGTGAATTGCGGCGGCGTGGTGAAGACGCTGCTCGAACGGCGGTTGATTACCACGGCGGGACGCAAGGAAGCGGTCGGGCGGCCGATTTTGTATCGCACGTCGAAGGATTTCCTGATGCGATTCGGGTTGGCGGATTTGGAGGAGTTGCCGAGCTTGAAGGAATTCGAGCAGCTGGCGCAAGCGGCGTTGGGCGCGGATGAGGGAATTGCGCCGACGGAGCCGGAAGAAGAAGGAAACGTCGCGCCGGCGATTGGCCGGCCGGAACTGGTGACTCGAGAGCCGCAGGCCAGTGACGCGTTGGAACGCGATGCGGAGAGCGTCGATCCTGAATCCACAACTCCCGGCACCAAAGCAGCCACTTCCACCGGCTAGTTTCAAATCGGAGGGATGATGCATCTTCATCGAGCATTCAGAGTAAGGATATCCTCGAGGCTGTCGCGCGCCCCTCTCAGGCTCAGCCTCCTCGCTGTCCTGACCGTCATTTCCTCAACTGTCCTGCGTCCGCAATCAATCGCTCCACAGCGCGCCAGGGCGTCAGCCAATACGCGGACGGATCCGGCTCCATCGCCCCAACCTCACAGCGGCCTCCAGCTTCTTTTCCTCGGAACAAACGGTGGCCCGCCGCTGCACTTAGATCGTTCCGAACCCTCCACGCTGCTAATCGTGGACGGACGCCCTTACCTGATTGATTGCGGCATAGGCACCATGCGCCGACTGCTTCGCGCAAATATTCAATCCGAAACCATCGGGACAATTTTTTTCACACATCTTCATTCGGATCATGACCTCGGCCTTGCCGACGTGATGGCTAACGATTTCCTGAGAATGGATTTGAATGGTTCCTCGACCGTCATCAACATCTACGGTCCCCCGCAAACGGAGGAATTCGTCAAGGCCGCTTTCGATTACATTCGCATCCCGTCCGCCGTCTTTGCCGCCGAGCGCCCGGGCAATCCTTCGCTCATCAACCCTTTCAAGGCGCACGAGATTCAAGGCCCGGGCCTGGTCTATCATGACGACAAAATCCGCGTCATTGCCGCGGAAAACACACACTATGCGCTCATGCCGCCGGCTCTCCGCGCGGAAATGAAATCCTACTCCTACCGCTTTGAAACGCCCGATGGCGTCGTTGTTTTCACCGGTGACACGGGCGCCAGCGACGCAGTAACCCAATTGGCCAAAGGCGCGGATGTGCTCGTCTCCGAAACGGCGGGCGCTACTCCCGCCATAGTTTCCGCATTCGTCAGTACAATGTATCAGGACAATCCGGAACGCCGCAAAGCCTTCCTGGCACACATGACACAGGAACATCTGAATTTGAGACAGGTCGGCGAGATGGCTTCCCTGGCGCACGTCAAGTCCGTGATTCTCTACCATTACGGCCCAGGGAATCCGGCAACATATCCGGCGGAGGTTAAAAAGCATTTTTCCGGCCCTGTGTTTGCTCCCGCCGATCTCGACCGCTACTGTCTCAGCGCACAAACAGGCGAAAAGGCGGCCTCCTCAACACTTCGCCCTTGCCGCTGACATTAAGGATGGTCGAGCAGCGCCGTGCGCGATCCCCGCGCCCATCTCCCTTCAGCTAATCTGATAAGATACTCTACCGAGACGCTATGGAAGAGCGGCTGCAGAAGATTATTGCGCGGGCGGGAGTCGCTTCACGGCGTCACGCGGAGGAATTAATTACCGCGGGACAAGTCGCGGTGAACGGTCAAGTGGTGACGGAGCTCGGCACGAAGGCGGACGCGGCGCGGGACCACATTCGCGTGTCGGGGAAATTGCTGCGCGAGCGCGAAACAAAAGTCTACATCATGCTGCACAAGCCGGATGGAGTGGTGGCGACGCTGCGCGATCCGGAGGGGCGAAGGACGGTTGCGGATTTTCTTTCGGGCGTGCAGGGGCGCGTGTTTCCCGTGGGCAGGCTGGAATATCACACGTCGGGGCTGCTGCTGTTGACGAATGACGGAGACCTGGCGAACCGGATGATGCGCGCGCACGCGTTGCCGCAGAAATATTGCTGCAAAGTTTCCGGCGCGTTGAGCGATGCGGAATTGCGCGAGGTGCAGACGCGCGGACGCGTGAAGATGCAGCGCGCGAAAGGCATGCCGGGCGGATGGTGGGACGTGACGACGGCGGGCGTCAGCAAAGACGCGTTTCGCGACGCGCTGTTTGCGAGCAAGCATCCGGTCGAGAAAATGAAGCGCATCGCGGTGGGGCATTTGGAGCTGGGGCCGCTCGGGCCGGGTGAATACCGTCACGTGACGCGAGACGAAGTGGCAGAGTTGGAACGCGCGGTGACTCGGGCGGAGCTGCATCCGGAGGGAAGCGGCGAGATTGTTGCGGCGCACGGCGGAACGAAAGCGCCTGCGCGTGGACGCAATATCTCGGACGCCAAACGTAGTTTTGCGAGAAAGCCCCACGCTCGCAAACCGAGCATGGGGCACCCGAAAAGGCCAAGGCCAACGCCAACTCGTGCTGCGCGACGAGAAACGCGAAGACCGCACCCTTAAACCTCTATTTTGCTAGTCTTGGGCTGCTTCTAGGAAATAGCTATGCGAAAATCTCTTTTGGCATTCGGCGCAGCTACGATGGTAGCTCTCGTGGCTCTAGCCAGCCTGATGCTCATGGCACTTAACTCTCACGGTCAAACGGTGCCTGAACCGACTTCAAAGCAACAGGACAGCCTGAAGAGGTACCTTCAGCATTACGTAGGAGACCCGAACTCCGGCGATAACAGGGCGACACGATATTCCTCAGCTTCCGTCGACTTGCAAGACAATGGAACAGATGAGGCCATTGTCTACCTTTCGGGTGACGGTTGGTGTGGGAGTGGCGGGTGCACGATGCTTGTATTAGCCCCTCAAACGTCCTCCTACAGAGTTGTTGCACGGTTTACAATTACATGGCCTCCCATTCGCGTGCTTGAGACAAAGTCGCACGGTTGGCATGGAATAGCCGTTTGGATGCAAGGCGGAGGGATTGAGCCTGGATACGAGGCAGAATTTTCCTTCAATGGCAAGACCTACGTCTCTGATGATAAGACCAGTCTGCGCCCGTCTAAGCGTCTTAGGGAGAGGGTGCTGCCTGGCAAAGTGGTTATATCGTCGGCCGCCTTCGAAAGGGCGGAGCGCCTGTACCCTTAGCGGAGAGAGTCGTCCCATCGGCGCAGCTTCTCTGGTCGGGTGCTCGAAGCTATTGCGGTCGCTCTTCGGAAGACAGCACGCGGGTTGGCGGCTTGTGAGATGCTTGGAGTCGAGATGACGAAAGCTGCGCACGACGAAAGCTTGCAACACACGCAGGCCGCACGCGACGAGAGCCCGCAATATACGAAACCTCCCCAGAGCGGAAATCCAGAAACTACGAAGGCTGCGCATGACGGGATTGCGCAATTACTGGAAAGCGCGCGGACGATTGCCGTGGTGGGATTGTCGTCGAATAAAATGCGGCCGAGCCATGGCGTCGCGGAATATTTGCAGCAAGCCGGATACAAAATTATTCCCGTGAATCCAAACGAAATGGAAGTGATGGGGGAACGAGCGGTGACGCGTCTGGAAGACATACACGAAAAAGTGGACATCGTTGATATTTTCCGGCGCTCGGAATTTGTGTCGGAGGTAGTTGAAGGCGCGATTGCGATTGGCGCGAAAGCGGTCTGGATGCAAGAAGGCGTGATTCATGAGGCAGCGGCGGAACGCGCGCGCGCGGCGGGTCTGATGGTCGTGATGGACAGGTGCATATTGAAGGAACACGCGAGGCGATTCCACAGATGAGGACACGAATGAGGCGAATTGCGTATCGGCCGATGATTTCGGCGGCGGCGGTGATGATTTTGTTCGGCGCGTTTGCGGCTGCGGCGACGAATGACGACAAAGCGGAAGGGCATCGCTGGTGGGACGACGTGAAGTATCTCGCGAGCGACGATCTCGAGGGGCGCATGACGGGAAGTCCCGGGTATCAGGCAGCGGCGGAATACGTGGCGGAACGGTTCAAGAAAGAAGACTTGAAACCCGGGGGAACGGTCGGTTATTTCCAGCCGGTGCAATTTGCGTCGCACCAGATTGACGAAGTGCGCACGACGCTGGCGATTGTGCAGGGCGACAAAAAGACGGATTTGAGATTGGGGAAAGAAGCGTTTTTGCGGCCGACGGGCGATACGGCGAAGCGAATTGATGCGGGAATGGTGTTTGTGGGATACGGGATGTCCGTGCCGGAAGCGCAGTACGACGATCTGGCGGGGATGGATTTGCGGGGGAAGATTGCGATTTATCTGACTGGCGGACCGTCGACGATAAAGGATCCGTTGCGCGCGCATGAAGAGTCCACTGGAGAGCGATGGAAAGCGTTGAAAGCAGCGGGAGCGATCGGAATTGCGACGATACCGAATCCGTCGGCACAGGAAATTCCGTGGGAGCGCATCGCGGGGAACCGGCAGCGGCCCTCGCTGGAGCTCGCGGACGCGACGCTGCGGCAGGATCAGGGAATGCAGATTGCGATGACGATTAATCCGAATGACGCGGATGAGTTTCTGGCAGGGTCGGGACACACGATGGCGCAGATTGTGGCGGCGGCGAAAGCGAAGCAGCCTTTGCCGCGTTTTCCGCTGACGGCGAAAATACGCGCTACGATCGCCGTGGAGAATTCGCCGCTGGAAGCGCCAAACGTCGCGGGAGTGATTGAGGGCTCGGATCCGACGCTGAAGAAGGAGTACGTGATTGTAAGCGCACATCTGGATCATTTGGGCAAAGGCGCGGCGGTGAATGGCGATGATATTTACAATGGCGCGATGGATAATGCGTCGGGCGTGGCGGCGCTGATTCAGATTGCGCGGGATTTTCGCGAATCGGGGACGAAGCCGAAGCGGTCGGTGATGTTTCTGGCGGTTTGTGGGGAAGAAGAAGGCGAGCTTGGTTCGTGGTATTTCGCGAATCATCCTTCGGTGCCCGAGAAAAATATCATCGCGGATATCAATATGGATATGTTTATGCCGCTCTTTCCGCTGAAATATTTGCAGGTGCAGGGGTTGGACGAATCGACGTTGGGCGACGATATTCGCGCGGTAGGGAAGGCGGATGGGATTGACGTGATTGAAGATGAGCAGCCCTCAGCGAACCGGTTTATTCGCAGCGATCAGTATAGTTTTATACGGCGAGGCGTGCCGGCGCTGGCGTTTAAGTTTGGATACATCAAAGGGTCGCCGCAGGAAAAGATTTTCAATGAT
>DATGJE010000250.1:0-4481 GCA_035295305.1 Candidatus Acidiferrales bacterium
GGGACAGATTCAGGCGCTGCTGCTGATTTTATTTGGCGCGGTGGGATTGGTGCTGCTGATTGCGTGCGCGAATGTGGCGAATTTGTTGATGGTGCGAGCGGCGGGACGCAGAAGGGAATTCGCGATACGGGCGGCGCTGGGTGCGAGCCGCGGGCGATTGGTTTCGCAATTACTGACGGAAAGCTTGATGCTCGCGGCGGCGGGCGGAGCGCTGGGATTCTTGGCGGCGCAGTGGGGAACTTCGCTGCTGGTTACGGCAATTCCCGAACAACTGCTCGCGTCCATGCCGTTTTTGCGGGACACGCAACCCAACAGCGTGATTCTGGTTTTTCTGTGCGGAGTAGCGTTGCTGACCGGGATTTTGTTCGGGCTGGCTCCGGCGCTGCAAGTGTCGCACGAAAAAGTTGGAGACGCGCTGAAGGAAGAGACGCGAACTTCGGCGGGAGGAATGCGCACGCGATTGCGCGACGCGCTGGTGATCGCAGAGATTGCGTTTTCGCTGGTGCTGCTGGTGGGAGCGGGGTTGATGGTGAAGAGCCTGGGAGCGTTGTTGCATCGCAATCCTGGTTTTGACACGCAGAACCTGATGACTTTTGGGGTGAATCTGCCGTCGGCTTCATATCCGAAGGATCCGGATGCGATTCGTTTCGACAAGGAATTCAGTTACCGGGTAGCGAGTCTGCCCGGCGTAGCGGGGATTGCGAATACGAGCGTAGTCCCGCTGAGCGGCGGCGGGAACAGCATTCGTTTTATCATCGAAGGGCAATCGGTCGCGACGGGGCATGAGAACGAGTGCGACATCCGCGACGTGTCCAGCAATTATTTCACGGTGATGAAGATTCCTGTGGTTGCGGGGCGCGCTTTCGATGACTCTGTCGATTCGGCGGCTGCGCCGAAGCACGTGATCGTGAATCAGGCGTGGGTGAAAGAGTATTTTCACGGCGAGAATCCCATAGGGAAGCGCATTAAATTCACATTTTCGCCGACGCAGCCGTATCGCGAAATCGTGGGAGTTGTGGGAAATATCGCGGATGCGCAACTCGACAGTCCCGAGCAGCCGGCGTTGTTTTGCCCGTTCGCGCAGGATGCAAACTCCTACATCAATTATATTGTGCGTGCTGCGGGGAATCCGGCGAGCGTGCTTGGTGCGATTCGCTCGGCGTTGCGCGGAACGGACTCGCAACTGTTTCCCATACAGCCGCTGACGATGGATGAGATTATCGCGCAGTCGCCGTCCGTGTTTCTGCGGAGGTACCCGTCATATTTGATTGGGAGTTTTGCGGCGCTTGCGCTGATTCTGGCGATGATTGGCCTGTACGGATTGATTTCGTATTCGGTGTCGCAGCGGACGCGCGAACTCGGGATACGCATCGCGCTGGGGGCACAGGAGCGGGACGTGATGCGACTGGTTATGGGACAAGGAGCGCGACTGGCGGTGATTGGAGTCGCGGTGGGGATTGTTGCGGGGCTCGCGTTGACGCAACTGATGAGGAGCCTGCTCTTTGGCGTGAACGCGGCCGATCCAGTGACGTTTGGAGCGGTAGCGATTTTGTTGACGGCGGTGGCCATTCTGGCGTGCTACATTCCGGCGAGACGCGCGATGCGGACCGATCCGATTGTGGCGCTGAGGTATGAATAGTTGAGAGTTGACAGTTGAGGGCGAAAGACGAAGAGCTGGTCGGGGTGGTGAATCGGCGATGAGTGGCGAGCGATGAGTTAAACGCTGAGAGGGAGCAAAGGATATTCGTTGCGTCGCGGCGCAGGATGACGTGAGTGGCATCGCGCGAACAAGGCCCTCACCCTTCGCGTACAGCGCTCGGGATGGGGGACCCGTAACGCGAAAAAGAGAAGCAGATCCCTCACCCCGTTCGCCAAAGGCGGGCGACCGAGTTCGGGATGACAGCGAAAAGCAAAGACATTTGTAATAGAAATGGCATGGAGGAAAAATGAAGAAGACCGCATTGCTGTTTGGCATGACTATTTTCGTGGCGGTTTGGGCAGCGACGCTTCCGCTCGCTCGCGCGTATCGGAATGCGTTGGCGATTGCGAAGGCGAAGTCCGCGGCGCAATCAAAAGTTCAGCAGGTTCCGGCGTATCACTCGGCGGCACCGAAGGGCGCGCTGCCGTCGACCTTGTCCGCAGAAACCTTCACGGACCCGCTTACGAGGAAAGCGTATGCGTACGCGGCGAAAATGAAGCCGGTGTTGTATCAATTGCCGTGCTACTGCCATTGCGATCAGGCTGTGGGTCACACGAGCCTGCTCAGTTGCTACCGTGACCAGCACGGCGCGGAATGCGAAACCTGCAAGAAGGAGCTTTTTTACGCCTATGAGCAGAACCGCCGCGGGAAAACCGCGCCGCAGATTCGCGAGGGGATTGTTCGCGGGGAATGGGAGAAAGTGGATTTGGCGAAGTATGCGCCGCCGCTGGTGTCTGGAAAGCAGTGATGAGTGGTCAGGGCCGATGGTCAGTGAAAGACAGAAACTCGCTCGCCGCTTGGCGGTTCGGGATGACGTGAGTGGTACCGTGAGGGGAAAGGCCCCACCCTTCGCGGACAGCGCTCAGGATGGGGCACCCGCAAAGACGTCTAGTGGCAGTGATGAGCGGTTAGGGGCCAGTGGTCAGGGAAAGACAGAAACTCGCTCGCCGCTTGGCGGTTCGGGAATGGCCTGAGTGGCATCGTGTGAAGAAGAGCCCCACCCTTCGCAAACGGCGCTCAGGATGGGGCACCCGTAAAGGCACAACCGCAAAGACGAAAGGCAAAGCGGCGTCAAGCCGCCGCACTCTCTAAGTGATGGTGCGTTGAGGGCAGAGCGACGAAGGCAAGACAAAACGACAGGCGAAACGCAAGGGGCGAGAAGCGCGGGACGGTGCGCGGGCCAACCGCGTGAGACAGATTGATCGGCGAGGTGAAACATGAACACGATCGTGCAGGATATTCGGCATGCGGGGCGGATGATGGCGAAGGCGCCGGGGTTTGCGGCGATTGCGATTTTGACGCTGGCGCTGGGGATTGGAGCAAACACGGCGATTTTTAGCGTGGTGAACACGCTGTTTCTGCATCCGCCGGGCGTGGCGCAGCCGGATAGAGTAGTTGTGCAGCGCGCGCGCTACACAAAGCTCGGACTCAAGAATATTGTGGTCTCGGTGCCGGATTTTGCGCAGGTGCGGGACAGTAAACAGATTTTTGCGTCGGCGGCGCTCGAGACGGGCGCGAATTTTAACTACACTGCCGGCGAGTTTCCCGAGCGGCTGCGGGGAGCGCAGGTTTCGTGGCAATGGTTCGACGTCTTCGGTGCGAAGCCAATTGTGGGGCGCGTATTCACGGCAGAAGAGGACCAGCCGAATGCGAATCGTGAAGTGGTGCTTTCGTACGGCGCGTGGCAACGATGGTTCGGCGGGGATAAAGGCGCGATTGGCCGGACGATTCAATTGAATGAGCAGCCGTACCGCATCATTGGCGTGATGGGACGCGATTTCCACTGGCCGAACCCGGACACGGATCTATGGGCGCCGCTGGGCTTGCCGCCGGACGCCTTCAATGTCAACAACACGTTCAATGAAAATTATCTGTCGGTGGCGCGGCTGCAGCCGAACGTGACGTTTGCGCAGGCGAGCGCGTACGTGGATGTGCTGTCGAAACGCTTCACGAATAATCAGGTGAAGCAGTACGCGGAGGATTCGCAGTGGGGAATGTTCCTAATGCCGCTGACGGATTTTGTTTTCGGCGATTTGCAGGCGCCGATTCTGATTCTGGGCGGCGCGGTGGCGTTCGTGCTGTTGATTGCGTGTGCGAACCTGGCGGGACTTCTATTAGCAAAGGCGGCGGGACGTTCGAAGGAACTGGCGGTGAGGGCGGCGCTGGGCGCTTCGCGAGGGCGATTGGTGACGCAGGCGCTGAGCGAGAATCTGGTGCTGGGCGTGTTGGGGATTTTGGCGGGATTGGTGGTGGCGGAGATTGGGTTGAAGGCATTGCTCTTTGCCGCGCCGCAAGATTTGGCAACGGGCGTGACGTTTCCGCTGGACGGATACGTGCTGGGGTTCACGGCGATAGTAGGAATCGTGGCGGTGCTGATTTTTGGAAGCGTGCCAGCGTGGCATATGTCGAAAGTGGATCCGTATGACGCGCTGCGCGAATCGGGAAGGTCAGCGACGGGAAGCAGAGGACGGCAGAAATTCCGTTCGCTGCTGGTGGCGGGAGAACTGGCGCTCGGGTTGGTGCTGCTGGCCGGGACAGGTTTGCTGCTGAAGAGTCTGGCGCGAATTGGGGACGTAAATCCCGGGTTTCAGCCTCATGGAGTGATGGCCGCGGGACTGGCACTGCCGGACTCGCAATACAACACGCCAGAAAAACAATTTGCGTTTTTCCGGAGCGTGCTCGACCGGCTGTCGCACGCACCGGGAGTGACGCAGGCGGGAGCGGGGTACGGGCTGCCCTTCAGCGGAGCGAATGGTTCGGCTTCGTTTGGAATCGAGGGGCG
>DATGJE010000251.1:0-2908 GCA_035295305.1 Candidatus Acidiferrales bacterium
AAAAATACGAGGACGCGGCGTTTGAATTCTGCGGGATCAATTCCGTAAGCGCCCGTGTGCTGTGCTCCCCGAACCACCCATAATTTCTTTGGCCCCGTTGCTGCACGAAAAATTCGGCGCGCATGGCGGCAGGGAATGCGACGGTCTAGCGTTCCGCAGATCAGCAACACCGGAAACGCACGCTCGGATACTGCTTGTTCAGGCGATACATCGTCAGCGCGAAATCCGTCCTCTTTTTCCGCAGCGCGGAGTGCAACGATGGTCGCCGGGCGGAACAGCGTCTTGCCGAGCCACGGACTGAATTGCAGACCTGCATAGTCGTAGGTCACTTCGCGTAAATTGCTGAATGACGCTTCGGCCACAACCGCGGAAATGCGAGGCTCGACTGCCGCTGACTGCAGTGCAATCGCCGCGCCCATCGATTCGCCGAGAGCAAAGAGACGTCGAGGGTTTTCCGTGGCGTACAGGGCTGCGACTATGCTTTTGGTATCCCACCGTTCTTTCCATCCATACGTTGCCATCGCACCGCCGCTCGCGCCGTGCGCGCGTCCGTCCATCATCACCACGCTGTATCCGGCGCGCAGCAGGAAATCCGCGTAGCTGAGCGTGCCCGCCCGATTGTCGGACTGGCCATGAAAAAGCATCACCCAGTCGCCGTTTGGAGATTTTGCGTGAACCTTCCAGCCGCGCAAAATCACGGCATCCTGCCCGGGCACGTCAAACTCCTGACATACAGCACCGTCGCGGGCGAAGACATAGTTCGCTTGCGCGATTAGAGCTGCATCGAGGGCGCGGCGCGTAGGATGCAAAATGCCGCCGCCTAAAATCGCTCCGGCGATGGCAGACCCCAGAAACGCGATCGCCAGCAGGCCAACAATCCAATGGAAGGCTCGTCTCATGTGCCTCTAGGGTGTGATTCGAAACTTATAGGGCAATAGTTTACGCGGTGGTCGAACGAAGGAGAGTCTCCATGCGCGGTCGCCATCCGTTACGAGCCGGTGGAGGAGTAGTGGCGGGTGCCGAGATTCCACATGGAAATTGCGAAAATCAGAAACGCGACCGCAACGACGGGAACGTACGGAAGATATTCTGGAGTGACAGTGTGGCCGAGCAGGCGCACGCTGGGATAAAACGACGCGAGACCGAAGGGGATAATCCAGCACAGGAAAAACTGCACTGCGCCGGAATAAATCGAAAGCGGGTAGCGGCCAAACGCGATCAAATTCCACACGGGCGGATGCACGCCGATGCGGTCCTCGAACCAAAAAGAAATTGTCGTCAGCAGCAGGAACACGGAGATGTAAATCACTCCGGCGCAGAGTCCCCAGAAAACCAGAAGCGAGAATTTGCCGGCGGTCCAGTGAAGGTGAAGCTCGCGCGATGCGTACCACATGCAGAAAAATCCCGTGGCGATTTCCTGTATCGACTCAACGCGAAATTGCTCGAAGAGCACCTGAAACAAAGTCGAAATCGGACGCAGCATCACGCGGTCGAATTTCCCCTCGATGATGTAGTTGTTGCCGAAATCGTAGAGGTTCAGGCTGATGACGTTGAACATTCCGTAGGGGATCAGCGAGAAGCCGTAGAGGAAGACTTCCTCGGGGAAGGTCCAATTCGCCAGCGTGGGAACTTTGTGGAAGAGCACGACGACAAAGGCCAGCGCGAAGATCGTGGCGGCGAGGCTCGTTGCGGTCGAGACGATGAAATCGCCGCGATAGGACATTCGCATCTTCGCGTATTGCGAAAAATATTCGCCGAACAGAATGCAATGCCGCACGAATCCACGCCAGATTTGCTTCGCGGCGCTTTCTTGCCCTGTTTCCCGCATCGAATTTTCCGCAATCGCCATGTTTTCCTAGCCGCCGTGAATCGTGATTTTTTTTGTCGCGCTCTCCCACCACCAATGCGCCGCGAAAAGCAGAAACACCACCCATGCCCATTGAATGCACAGAAGTTTGATCGCTTGGGACGTGGAAAACTTACCGAGATAAATCGAAAGCGGCGTGTACGCGATGTGTTCGAAGGGCAGCCACGCCAGCACTTTCTGCACGCCATTTGGGAAATACGTCATCGGAATCAGCAAGCCAGAAAGCAACTCGATCAGCCAGTATTTCGCGCGAATCATCGCGAGGATTGATTTCAGCGGAATCGCGCAGGTGCCAATCATAAAGTTGATCGCGCCCATCAGGAAAAATGAGCCAATCACGCCGATGATGAAAAGCGTTAAATCAACTCCCGACGCGGGTCCTTGCACTGGAAAAACCAGCGCGACGACAATGGCCGTCGGGACTGTGAGCAGTCCGAGGCGAAACGCCGATTCGCCCATCGCGCGGAAGATCCACATCCATTGCACAGAGACAGGCTTGATCAAATCCATCGCGATCTTGCCCTCGATCACTTCGTACGCCATTTCCTGGTCGATGGTGTTCCAGTAAAAGGAACGAATGATCCAGCCGACGCTCACGTAGGTGATGATCTGCGGCAGGTTGAAGCCCGCGATGGATCCGGTGGTGTTCTTGAATATCGCGGTCCAGATGAAATAGTAAATCGTGACGTTGAAAAAATAAGTGATGATGCCGGTGAAATAGCGCAGACGAAACGCAAGGATGTTGACGAATCCGATGCGCGAGAATTCTGCGTACGGCGCAAGCGCAGCTTGCACGCGCGACGCCATTTAATTTTCTTCTCGCGCGATTATTTCATTCATCCTCGCCCGCCGCTCACGTTCGCATCCTAACATACGCAGCACGCCCACTGATTGGATGGGAACATGTCGGTTCGTTGAAGTGGCAATACGCGGCAAGAAAAAGCGCCAAGCGGTGGCCGGTGAACATAAAAAAGGGGAGGCGATTGCGCCTCCCCTTTTGTTGGAGTTTGCGCTGCTGCGATGAGTGGAGCAGCAGCATGG
>DATGJE010000252.1:0-35383 GCA_035295305.1 Candidatus Acidiferrales bacterium
TGCACCATGATGGGAGCAGTCTCGGCCGCTGCCTGGCCCATTACGCTGCTCATAACTTTGCCAATGCCCCAAAACAGCAGCGGAAAGGCGATCACGGGGATGATGACCATGGAGCGGATGGTGCGTTTGTCGCGGAGCATATCGCGCAGCTCTTTGCGGTAAACGATCAGGGAATTGCGCAAGTTCATCGTGCGTCTCCCGAAACTTCGACGAAGATTTCTTCGAGGCTGTCCTTGCGATAATTCTGGCGCAACTGGTCGAGCGTGCCTTCGGTACGCATTTTGCCGGCGTGAATGATGCCGATGCGGTCGCAGAGCTTTTCGACTTCGGTCATAACGTGCGTCGAAAAAATAACGGTTTTGCCGCGGTCGCGGCACTGGCGAATGAAATCGGTGATGGAGCGCGCGGCCATGACGTCGAGGCCGTTGGTAGGCTCATCGAAAATCATCACTGGCGGGTCGTGGATAAGTGTGCGGGCGATGGAGACTTTCTGTTTCATGCCGGTGGAAAGCTTGGCGCAGCGGCGATCGCGAAACTCGTCCATGTCGAGGGCCTTGAATAATTCGTTGGTGCGGCGCTCGATGGTGGCCGAGTCGAGACCGAAAAGCTGGCCGAAATATTCGACAGTTTCCGCGGCAGTGAGGCGGTCGTAAAGAGCTGTCGCCGTGGAAAGAAATCCGACGTGCGCGCGGACCTTTTGCGGCTCGCGAACGACGTCGAAGCCCGCGACGTTAGCCGTGCCGGATGACGGTGAAAGGATCGTGGCAAGAATACGCAGCGTGGTTGTCTTGCCCGCGCCATTCGCGCCCAGCAAACCGTAAATTTCGCCCGGCTTGCAGGAGAAGCTGACGCTGTCGACGGCATGGATGTCGCCGCGCTTTTTGTCTTTGAAATTCTTGCACAGATTGACCGCTTCAATCATCGGCGCCTCTGCTACCTTGCATACGCGGGAAGCACCGGAATGTTACACGGAGCGGCACGATTTTCTGAGGAGAAAGTTTTTGACGGACGGCTTCAGTGCCGGCAATACCGGGTGGCGGAGTTTTACGAAACTATTTTGTAATTCAGCCAGCGATTTGACTCAGAGGAATTGGGGTGAGCGACGGGATTTGAACCCGCGACCCTCGGTGCCACAGACCGATGCTCTACCAGCTGAGCTACGCTCACCAGCGTGGAGCAATGATAACATGCTGGCGCGGACGGTAAAAGATCGTGCAAATCGCGGCCAGTGGGAATTTTGCCGGGGGACTACACAAGAAACGCGCGAAGGAAAGCAGAAAAGATGTTGACGCAGCGAAGTTCAGTTTTGATTCTTGGGACGGAATGGAATCAGGATGGCAGCCGTTTGCGGTGAACGCGTCTTGTTAAGTTGCGAGCGCGCATAGTCGGCCCACGGTCCATTCGACTGATGCTGAAGATAGAGTATCCAATGCTGCAGCGCGAGTTGCTTGTCGCCGTGTTTTTCGTAGGCAGAAGCGAGATTAAAATGCGCATCGGCGTGGCCGGGCTCGATTTCGATGGCGCGCGACAAATGCTCGACGGCTTTTTCAAACTCGCCGATTTCGTCCAGAATGCAGCCGAGATTGAAATGGCAGACGGCGTTCCGTGGATCGAGAGCAAGCGCGGTGCAGAAAGAATTGCGAGCGTTTTCCAATTCGCCGAGTTGGAAGAAAAGGCAGCCTAGATTGATATGCGGCTCGGACCATTCCGGCTGCAATTCAATCACGCGGCGGTAGAGGCGCATGGCCTCTTCGAGTTTTTCGGGATGAGCTTCAGATTTCAGCGCCTGTTCAAACAAATCCTCGGCGGTTCGAGAGTCCATCTGGCGAAGGTTGGCGGCGCTCGCGAAAACGTGGTAAGGGAGGAGAAACTGTCCGGTCAAAGGCTCGATGGCCTGGCTTTCCGTTCCTGGAGGAATCGCTGCGATCTGGCGGCCGCTTGGAAACAGCTGCAATTCGCCAATAGGCGTCGCGTCCTCACCGCGTTCCCGGCGCAAAAGGGCGACGGCGCGGCAGACGGATTTCGCGGGAATTCGTCGTTGAGTGATTGCTTTTATTGAATGAAGAGCTACCAGGTCGCTGAAATTGTAAAAGCGCTCGCCCCAGCGCGCTTGAGGGACGACGAGGCGAAGCCTCTGCCAGTAGCGCAAACGGCTTGGCTCGACACCCACAATTCGACTGACTTCTGTTTGCGTGAAACGTTCTGGCAAATCGCCCTTTTGCCGATTGACACGCGAGCCCGGACCCCGTTGCGGTCGAACTCGCTTTCTTTTGCTAAGACAATTATCCCCCCGGTGTCAAATCCACCGCGGGAAATCTTGGCACACGGTTCCTTGCTTCCCTGCGTTACTTGGTACGCAGCGGCACCACTGCAGGAGAAAGGCGCACAGGCTGAGCTTGTGGCGCATGCGGGGCGCGGAGGCGTTCAACGGTTGTAGGGATACTCCTGAATCCAGTGGAAGCCGCGACTGACGAGCAAGAATTTCTTGGTGTCAAAGAGCTGAAGCTGCATGTGGATTTTGTGACTGTCCATTTGGCCGTCGAGGATCAGTTGATTTTGAGTTGGCCGCTGGTAAGTGAAATTCGCTTTCCATTTTTTGTCGCTGCCCTTGGTGAGCGTGATGGTTTTATCGTGCGCGTTTATCGAGATGGCGTAAGAAGCGAACGATTCGTCCATGTGTTGAAACACCATGAACGGGCCGCCGTACGACTCAAAGATGACCCGGCGCCAGCGGTCGTAGTCGTTGAGGAGCGGCGAGCGGACTTGGCCATCGGTGGACATTTGGCCGACGTCCCAAATGCCGTAGAGCGGCGGCTCGGGCGCTTTGTCGCCGTAAACGTACCGAGCACTCAAACTTCCGTAGGTGTTCATTCCCAGGAGAAAAAGACCGAAGGCAATTTGAGCGGCGAATCCGATGCGGTTCGCGCGACGCGGGCGGAAGAGTTGAGGCTGAGCGGAGGGCGCAGCAGCGCGATCTCGAAGAAAGAGGTTAGCCAAACGCGGAAGTTCGGGCGCGAGTAAAAACAAGGAGAGCAGGATCATGTGAAAGGAAAACAGTTTAACGGGAACGTCGTAGGCCATGTTGAGCATGAAGACGTTGGTCATATCGGCGAGGCAAACCAGCGCGCCGAGAGTTGTCGTGCGAGGAACAATCAGCAGAATGCCGCCGAGCGCCTCAGCGGACCCGGCGAAGATTTCATATGCTGGGGCAGCGCCGATGGACGCCCAGAGAACGCCCATCGGCGAGAGGTGGCCGAACGGCTCGAGTAATGTGGAGAAAAACGGGAAAGACATCTGCAGCGGAATGATTTTAGCGAAGGCATACGCAAGCATCTGGCCGGCAACGGCAAAGCGAATGAAAAGCCGGAACCATTTGTGCATGGTGACATAATTTTCGCGCCGCCGATCGAGAACAGACCAGATGCCAGTGGCGAGCGTGCCGAAAACCAACAGGCAAAATGCTTCCACCCAGTCGAAGGTTTTGTCGCCGCTGCCGCTGCCAGTATAAACAAGCGAATGTGTTATGCGGAAGACATGAGCCGCGGTCCAGAAGATGATCGGACGCATGGGCCAAAATGTGTCCAGGTTGGGAATCGAGACATTGGGAGGAGTTGGTATCAGGCCGCTGAGGACTTGCGTGACGATGCAGTAGAGTCCGAAATAAACGAAGCAGAAACGGAAGGCGACGCGAGTCACGAGATTCCAGTGCGGAACCGGTGAGCTTGGCTGGGCTTGATCGATGTAGGTACGACTGGCCATGCGGTGCTCCGACGTTTGTAGGGGAGACTCTACACCGGGAGACAGGGGTGTGCAAGATTCTGGAGACTGGAGGTCCAACGCCGCGCGTTACTGGTAAGCACGGGCAGCGTTGCACGAGCGGCGCAGCTTGCTAGACTTCCCAATGGGGGAACGCTAGGCGCGATGTCAATGGAGGCTTCCGCGAATAGGCAGCTTGAGAAGTTGGTGAATGTGGCGCGCCCTGTCGCGCTCGTTCTCGCGTTCCTCGCACTGAAGGAAGCTCCGGAAGGCGCCGCAGTTCGCGCTGCAACGATCTTCCTCGCCGCATATTTTTTTATCGCGACTGTAGTTATCGTGGCTGAGCGCGTCGCGCGCTTCGAGCGAATTTATTTTCCTCCGGAAATCGACGCGATTGCTCTCGCGATTTTCGTGGCGTTGACACCGTCATTGGCTCCGTTCTGGTTATTCTATTTGTTCGCCGTCTTTGCGATGGCAACTCTCGGACGGACGGGCAACGGCAAGTCCTCTCACCGATTGGTTCCCAACAACTTGTTCGCAACAGACGCGGCTTTTCTGAGCGCGGGTGCTGCTGTAGCGGTGGCGATCCGCGTAGCGTGGTTTTCGGCCGATGGCCAATACGTGGCAATATGGGCGATCGGGCTGGCGGTGGCGACTTATTTGGCGGGGCTGGGCGTGGCGTGGTTGGGAATGCGCGAACGGACGCAGCTGGGCGAGGAGCGGTTCATCGAATCGCTGCTGAGCATGATCCGCGTGGAAAAGGGTCTGGCGGAATCTGTACGGTTGGTGTTAAGCGAGATTGCGCGCGAATTCGATTGCGAGCGCGCGTTGCTGGTGATTTGTGATGAAGAGATCGACCGGTTATTCGTCTGGAGGGGCGAGCAGGACCGGCGTCACGCGTTCCCGCCGGAAACGCTGGCGCTTACGCGAGCGGGCGCTTTTCTGGCTGAAGATCTTTCGCACAGCGTATGTTGGAATTCGCTGGAAGGAAAGGGGCAGGGATTTGGATGGGCCGCCCGGCAGGAAATTGGTGCAGCGGCGAAGGCGATGGAAGTTCCGCCCGCAGCGGCGCGGCAAGAGTTGGCTGCGAATCGCGTGATGGCTGTAACTATTCTTTCTTCCGGCCGTCCTACTGGACGGATGATTCTGGTAAATGCGCGGCGTCCATTTGCGCGGGGCGATCTGCGCTGGTTCGAACGCATCGTCCGGCACTTGAATGTTCCACTGGAGAATGTGTTTCTATTGCGGAGTCTCCGCGCTCGGGCAGTGGAGGCGGAGCGCAGCCGCATTTCACGCGATCTCCATGACGGAATTTTGCAAACGCTGCTCAGCTTGAATATTCAATTCGGCGTTCTGCGGCGAAAATTGCCGCAGGCACCTGAACAGGTGGGAAACGATCTGGCGGCCCTGGAAAAAACGGTTCGGGAAGAGGGCGACGATTTGCGGCAGATGGTGAAGGATCTTCGACCGTTGCGCGTGGAAAGCGCGGATTTGCGGGAAATGATGCATAGCTTCGCGGAACGGTGTCACGACGAGTCGGGGATGGTGGTGGATCTCTTCCTTGAGGAAAACGACCTTCGAGCGCCGGACCGAATTTGCCGGGAGGTATTCCAGATATATCGTGAGTCACTCAACAATATAAAAAAGCATGCGCGGGCTAGCCACGTCGTGGTAAAACTATGGCAAGACGACACGAAAATCTTCCTCGTCGTCGATGATAACGGGCAAGGGTTCAGCTTTGCGGGGAAATTCGAGAGCGAAGAACTGGACCGTTTGCGCTTGGGTCCGATCTCGATTAAAGAACGGACTCGCACTGTGGGGGGGGTCCTGACGGTGGAATCAAATCCGGGGCATGGTGCGCGTCTAACAATTGAAATCCCATTGAACTGAAATGGTAAAAAGCAAAACGCCTGTCCGCGTTCTGGTTGCAGACGACCATGCGATTTTTCGCGATGGCCTGCGCAAACTGTTTGAGGGCACCGATGAAGTGACGATTGTCGGTGAAGCTTCGAACGGGAATGAATGCGTGCGCATGCTCGCAAAACTGAAGCCTGACATTTTGCTGCTGGATCTGCGGATGCCGGAAAAAGATGGGCTGGGAGTCCTCGAAGAAATTAATTTCGACTCCGTGACGACGCGCGTGATTGTGTTGACGGCGGCCGAGGATGACCGGGACGTTGTTCGCGCGATGCGCCTGGGCGCGCGCGGAGTCGTGTTGAAGCAGTCGGCCAGCGATCTGCTGCTCAAGAGCATCAAGAAAGTTCACGACGGTGAAATCTGGTTGGATAATCGCATGACCGCCGAAGTGATTGACGCTTTCAAACGTTCCGCAGAAACCGGGCAACGGCGTGACAAACCGCTGCTCAGCGATCGCGAAAAGGAAATCGTTCAGCTTGTCGCACAGGGTTTCCGGAACCGCGAAATCGGCGAGAAGCTTTTCATCAGCGAGCAGACAGTCAAGAATCACCTGCACAATATTTTCGATAAGCTTGGTGTTTCCGATCGACTCGAACTCGCGCTGTATGCGATTCACCACCGGCTGATCGACCAGGCCTGATGCAAGCAACTGTGCCGACCTGCCACCCTTCCTTACTCCTATTTCATCAAACTTAGGGCATAAGATGTTCCGGGCCCGGACGTGCCGCAATACCCTAGAATCGAATGTGCGCGATGGCTAGAGAGGATAATCCGCGAACGTGCCCGCAGTGTGGTGACCCTCTTCCCGCGGGCGCGACCGAGTGTCCGCGCTGCGACAACGGGTTGTTCGTGCTCCTTCACTCCCGGGAGATAGTGCTGTCACTGACGGCCGCAATCGTTATCGTTTTGTTTTTTCTTACCGGATTTATAACGCGTGATTATCATCAGAAATTGGGCGCGCTCGGCAGGCAATGGTTTGAAGCAGGTGAGCAGCAACTGAAATCAGGCAACGCCGCCGCAGCGCTCGCCGATTTTCACACGGCGCTGGTTTACAGTCCCGACGACACTCAAATTCAGTTTCAGCTTGCGCAAGCTCTGGCTGCCGAGGGACGCAACAGTGAAGCTCGGGCCTATTTGCTCGAATTGCAAGCGCACGCGCCGTCCGATGCTCCGATTAATCTAGCGCTTGCTCGCATCTCGGCCGGCGGGGGTTTGGAAGCGGACGCTGTGCGCTACTACCATGGGGCAATATATGGAGTTTGGCCCAATGAGGCGGAAGCGAACCGGCTGAATGCCCGGCTCGAGCTTTGCCGTTTTCTAATTGCGCGCGGCGACACATCCATTGCGGAGGCCGAGTTGATCGCGCTGGCGTCGGAAATTCCTGAACGCAACGGAGCGTCCTTGCATGCTCAAGCAGGCGAACTTTTTTTGAGAATTGGGGATGCGAATCGCGCGCTCTCCGAGTTCGACGGTGCACTGACGGTTGCTCATCCACCGGCGAATGCGCTGCGAGGCGCTGGACTTGCGGCCTATCAAATTGGCGAATTTCAACAGGCAGAGCGCTACCTGGATCGCGCGCGCCGCTTGGGTAACAAAGATGCCGACGTTTCCGATGCTCTTGATATTTCACGGATGATCACGTCCGCCGACCCGTATGCGCCGGGACTGAGCGAGGCTGAACGTCGAGACCGCGCGCAACGGGATTTCGAGCAAGCGTTTGGACGCTTGCAATCCTGCGCGAAAAGCCGCGGCATCGATCTTTTCGCAAGCGGGGCGCCGCAATCGGAGTTGGTAACGCTGGGCACGCAGGCGAAGGCGCTGGAACCGCAATTAACGGATGAAAACCTAAGACGACATCCTGGCCAGATAGACGTGGCGATGAATTTTGTTTTCGTGACGGAAGATGCGGTTACGAAGGAATGCGGGGCGCCGCAAGGAATGGACGAAGCGCTGACTCTGATGGGTAAGTTCCCAGGCAGGGAACGATGAACGCCGCGAACGATGCGGCTGTCGCGCCAGTGCCGGCGGATTCCGCGGCGCCGGGGGCGAACCGTTTCGTGCGGCTGTGGAACATCTGGCGGCGCAAGACGCTCACTCTGCGCGAAGGCCAGTTATTTCTTCTGCTCGCTGTCATTATCGGGATCGTTTCCGGGCTGATTGTCGTTTGCTTTCGCGTAGCGATTGAATGGACGCGATTCTGGCTACTGGGTTCTTCAATGGGACCCTCGCATTTGCGCGTGCTGCTGGCGCCGACACTGGGCGGGATCGGCGTGGCGCTCCTGGTGATGCTGGTTTTCAAGCAATCACGAGGCAGCGGCGTGAATCAAACGAAGGCGGCGGTCTTTATTTTCGACGGCTACGTGCCTTTTCGCACGGTGATCGGGAAATTCGTTACGTGCGCGCTGGCGATTGGGAGCGGGCAATCGCTGGGTCCCGAAGATCCCTCGCTGCAAATGGGCGCCGGGATTGCGTCGGCGCTGGGACGCAGTCTGAAGCTCTCTCGCGAAAAGCAGCGTCTGATCGCGCCGATCGGAGCAGCGGCGGGCCTGGCGGCGGCGTTTAACGCGCCGATTTCCGCGGTGATTTTTGTGATCGAAGAGATCATTGGCACGTGGAGCGGCGGAGTGCTTGGCGCGGTAATCCTGGCGGCGATTTCGAGTGTCGTGGTGATGCGCAATTTTTTGGGAAGCGCTCCGATGTTTCGCGTTCCTGCAATGGAGTTTCGCAGTCCCGTTGAATTGATCGGATATGCGGTGCTGGGAGTGGTCAGTGGCGTTGCTTCCCTGGCGTTTCTGAAATTCATTGCCTACTTTCGCCCGCGCCTGAAGCAATTGCCGCGATGGACGCAATACATTCAGCCGGCCGCTGCGGGATTGTTGATCGGAATTATCGGGATTTGGCTGCCGCAGGTGATGGGAAGCGGCTATCCAATCATCGACCAGGCTTTGCACGATCAATTCTTGTGGAAAATGCTTTTGCTTTTGGGGTTGTTCAAGATTTTAGCGACCGGAATTTCCTTCGTGAGCGGCACGCCGGGCGGAATGTTCGCACCGACTCTTTTCATAGGAGCAATGCTCGGGGGCGCCGTTGGCGGAGTGGAGCACTTGTTTGTCCATCATCCGGCACAATCGGTTGCGGCGTTTGCGCTAGTGGGGATGGGGACGTTTTTCGCCGGTTTTCTGCGCGTACCGATTACGTCGGTGTTCATGGTCCTTGAGGTGAGCGGGAACTATTCCATCATCGTTCCTGCGATCATCGCCAATATGATCGCGTATTTCATTTCCCGGCGGTATCAGCAAGTGGCGTTATTCGATTTTCTGGCGCGGCAGGATGGGTTCTTTCTGCCGTCGATTGAAGAGATGCGCGAGCATACGGCGTTGCGCGTGGAAGACGCGATGCGGCCCGGGGTGGGAATCGTTTTGGGTGATGGTGACTCTGCCGAACTGCTTCGCGAGGCGGAAGCGTCGAAGTCATCACAATTCCTAGTGTGGCGGAACGCGGATGGCTGGCGAGCCATTTCCCAGGAAGAAATTCGCCAGCAGGCAGTGGCAGAATCGATGGGGGCGTCAACAAACGAAGCGCCTGGACGCGGGCCTTTGCCTCAGCTGTATCCGGATCAGCCATTGGATGAAGCGCTGCGGTTGATGGGGAATTGGCCTGTTGTGCCGGTAGTTAATCGCGCAAATCTGGAAAAGCTGGAAGGGATTCTATCCGTCGACGATATTTTGGAAACCTACCGTAAGTCCTGATTTTGCCGAGGGTTCGCAGTCCAGTACTTTCGTACCAGAAGAGTCCTCCGCAAAATGGTGCTTGCTGTCTATTGAGTGTGGGTCTCTCCACCTCTATGCTCGTCGATATTGTTTAAGCGGAAGGTGGCTCTTGGCTCAAAAAGAACGTAGGTCGACACGTCGTTTTATGATGCGATTGCCGTTGAAAGTTCGTTGGACTAGCGAGGCCTCCGTGGGTGAGGCGTCGACCGAAACCAAGGAAGTCAGCTCCCGTGGGATTTACTTTTCTCTGCCAAAGGATTTGAAGAATGGCGCCCCGCTGGAAATCGTCATGACTCTGCCGCATGAGGTGACGCTGGCCGGTCCAGTGAAGGTCCGTTGTTTGGGCCACGTAGTTCGAACCGATTCGACGCGCGCGCAGGATATTGGAGTAGCGGCGGCAATCGAGCGCTACGAATTTCTTCGCGACGGCGAAGGCGCATTGTAAAGAGTTCTGGTAATGGGTCAGTTTGAATTTTGACTCTTTGTGTCACGATCAAGAAAATTCAAACTGACCCACCACCAAAGTTCTTGCCCAATCTTTTCGGAGATGGGTGGGAAAACGCTGGCGGGTGAGGGTCCCTCAGCCACATCCGCCGGCTATTTTTTTTCAGTGATTATTCCTGTACGCCCCATTATTCTTCAAGATAACGCATCCGGATTTCCTCCGGCTGATCAGCGCCTCTGACTTCCCTCATGGACTAGGGTTCTCCGCGAACTTATACTGCCTATGTGATTTCTGAATCCACTCTTCTTGGAGCATTGCGCCGGTATTGGGGATTCGACTCCTTTCGCCCGTTGCAGAAGAGCATTGTGCGAAGCCTGGTGGAAGGCCGCGACACCTGTGTGGTGATGCCTACGGGCGGCGGCAAATCGCTGTGCTACCAGCTTCCGGCGGCGCTGCTCGCCAGACAAACGGCGATCGTGATTTCACCGTTGATTGCGTTGATGCAGGACCAGGTGGCGCAACTGACGCAAATGGGAATTTCCGCCGCGCTGTTGAACAGTTCGTTAGCGGCAAATCAGCAGTCGCGGATTATGCGCGACGCCAGCGAGAGCGCGTATCGTCTGCTGTACCTTTCGCCGGAGCGGCTGGCGAGGGCGGATACAGCTGCATGGCTCAAGAGTATCCCGATCTCGTTTTTCGCCATCGATGAGGCGCATTGCATTTCGGAATGGGGGCACGAATTTCGTCCGGAATACCGCCAGTTGAGTTCTCTGCGCGCTCATTTCCCGGACCAGCCCATTGCGGCGTTCACAGCGAGCGCGACACAGCGCGTTCGCCACGATATTGTCGAGCAGCTTCGTCTGCGCAATGCGCACAAGTGCATCGCGAGCTTTCATCGACCGAATCTGCGGTATGTGGTGAAGCAGTGCGATGCACACGCGCAAAGCAGCCTGTTGGTAAAGGCGCTGCGGAGCTACGCGGACCGCAACGTGATCGTGTATGTGCCGACGATTGCGCGAGTCGAAGAGACGGTAAAGTTTCTGGAAGAGCAGGGAATTTCCGCGATCGGTTATCACGGGAAGATGGACACGGACGTCCGGAGGAGGAATCAGGAGAGGTGGATGGCTGACGAAGTCCGCGTTCTGGTGGGCACGCTGGCCTTCGGTTTGGGCATCAACAAGGCAGCCGTGCGCGCGGTGATTCATCTGGCGCTGCCAAAATCGATCGAGCAATTCTATCAAGAGGCGGGCCGCGGGGGACGTGACGGGCTGCCTGCGGATTGCGTTCTGCTTTGGCAAAAACGTGACGCGGGCCTGCTAAGTTACTTCATCGGGCAGATCGACGACGCGGAGGAAAAAAAGCGCGCGTGGGAGCGGTACAACGAAATTCGTGGCTTCGCGGAATCAAAAACGTGCCGCCATCTGCAAATATGCGCACATTTTGGCGAGAATCCGAAGTGGAAGTCCTGCGGGGCGTGCGACGTGTGCGGCTCTGAACCGGATTGGCTGTTACTTCGGCCGAAGGCGCAGCCTGGCAGCCCGCGCAGGGCCGTTCCTAGTGTGGGGCAGAGTGCACCGGGAACACCTCAGTCGGCTGGCAAGACACGTGCAACCTCCACCGATGGAGCAGAGTTGCGCGAAATTCTGCGGGAATGGCGCAGAGTTACGGCGAAGCAACAAGGTGTGCCGGCTTTTGTGGTGATGCATGACACTTCGCTCGACGAGCTTTGTCGGGTGCGGCCGGCCTCGCTTTCGGAGCTTCTGCACGTTCACGGATTCGGGGAGCGCAAGGTGGAGCTCTACGGTGAGCAGATCATTGCGGAACTGACGAAGTTTCGCGACAGTGCAAATGCGCGTCGCCTGCTGATCTGAAAAGGCCTCAGGTCGTCCCGGCATACAGCGCCGGGACGGGACCTGAGCTACAGAAAAAATCGAAGCGGAGACTGCGACAACTAGCGGCGGTCCGATGCCGAAGCCTTTGATTCATTGTGTGGTGAATGCTTTTCCAAGACTTCGACGAGGTGGCGACCAGATTCCGGAGTGCTGGCGCGTCCGCCCAGGATGATTTCTCTTGCAGTTAATTTGCGGCCGTAGACATCTCTGTTAGCGTCATTGTCGGGACGAAGAGTGGAACCCTCGAGCGAAACGCCGGCAAACAGACCGCGCGAACGTGAGTAGCTGAGGACTTCAGAACGCATATAAGCATCGGTGTCTGCTGAAGCGTCACGCCCGACGGGGCCTGCCGCTGCAGAGGCATCGGCGCCCAATTTGACTTTGCTGCTGAGAATCGAACTCGCGCCTCTCTCATTCATGACCAGCAGAACGAGATCAGTGGATTGTCCGCCGATTTGGAACCCGATGCTTGCCCCCTCGAGTGCATACATAGCTGGAGCGCCCCAGGGTCCCCTGAATTCCTTACCCGTACGGCAAACCATCGCGCCACGGGCGTAACTTCCGCCGATCCCAAACGCCGCCTTAAGAAGATTTGGAAAAACGATGACGCAATCGGCCTTTTCCAATACTTCTTGCGGGATGTTATCTGGTATATCCATGATTTCCTGCATGACCACACCCGTGTTCGCGAGACGCTTTTGTTCTCTATTGGCCGCGTACAGCATCGCGGTAACCAGGAAAACGCACACACCGAAAGCACATTTACGTATCATCGCTGACCTCCATGATCAGAATTCTGATTGCAAACTACGAAGGGGTAGGGTGCATGGGCCCCGTTTGTTTATTGAGTACGCGGGGCCCATCCGTGCTTATCAGTGACGTGCTACTGCTGCTGATGGTTGTCGGACGCGCCTGTTGGCAACGTGCCGATGGTGGTGCCGATTACATCGCCGGAGACCACTAATTCCACGCGGCGGTTCTGCTGGCGTCCTTCCGCAGTGCCGTTTGAGGCGATCGGTTGTGACATTCCAAACCCTCGAGACGTCATGGAAGCCACCGGAATATTCTGTTTCGCAAGGTAATCCATTACGGCGCCGGCACGTCTTTCGGACAAGGTCTGATTCATAGCCTCGCCGCCAACGCTGTCTGTGTTGCCTTCGATGGCGAGTCTGAGGTCAGGATAAGCAAGCACGATACCGGATATTTTGGCCAGCTTCTCACGAGCCTGCGGGCGCAGTGTGTACTGGCCGGTGTCGAAGAGAACGTCTGACATGTTCACGACGAGGCCGCGAGCGGTGTCCCGAGTCGTAAGAATCGCGTTGAATTGTTGCAGCAATCGGGCGCGAAGTTCTTCACGGTCGCGAACGCTTTGCTGGAGTTGCTGGTCCGAAGATGCAGCGGCGGCCCGGTCTCGATCCGATTGCGCCTCTGCTACTTTTTGGCCTTGCTGAGCGTCGGCGGTGGCGGCTTGGTTCCGAGCCGAGTCTGCCTCCGCGTCCTCCTGGCGTTGCTTGGCGTCGGCCGTAGCGGCGCGGTTGCGTTCCGACTCTGCCTCGGCATTTTTCTGGTTCTGCTGAGCATCGGCAGTGGCGGTTCGATTTCGATCTGACTCTGCCTCTGCGTCTTTTTGGCCTTGCTGAGCGTCGGCGGCCGCTTTGTTGGCGTCTGCTGCGGCATCACGACTGCGATCTGAATCCGCCTGAGCGTTCAGTTGCTGTTGCTGCGCCGTAGCGGTGGCCCGATCGGCTTGATTGCGGAGACGGTCTGCATCTGCCGTTGCTGCTTCAGCATTGAGGCGGCCCTGCTTGTCCCGTCTGGATTGTTCGGTGGCGTCATCTTCGCGAGCCTGCGAGGCATTCCTGTCGGCGTCGGCACGTTCTGTATCCATATTCTTAATCGCAATTTCGCGAGAGTCTTCTGCGGTTTGTACAACCTGACGAGACAGAGAAATCAGCGGTTTCTTGTCGACGTGATGCTGGGTGGCGAGATCGTCCACCTGCTTCATTTGATGAAGGGCGTCATCGTAACTGGAAGTGGCGTACTGATCCGCACCTGCGGACTTGGCGATGCGCATTGCATTGCGCGCCTCGAAGAACTCGAGCGGCAATTTGGAATTCAAGACGACCGGGTCGAACTTATAGCCGGTGGGAATGTATCCACCGCGATCGATGAGTTCATAGTTGGCGTCCACTGTTTCGCTGGTGCCAACTGTGTCCGGACGGATTTCGTTTTCCAGGATCACCACGTTGCTGGGTTGTCGCACGGCGTAGTAGGGCTCGGCAGTGACGATGAGAGCAAATGCCTGCAGGTCCGTGGTCACATCGAGCTTGCTGCGATGGTTGCTTCCGACCAGCACTTCACCAATGTTGACGGAGCGGCCTTCTGGAGAAATGGCCCACAAGACGTAAGTCAGGTATTCGTTACCAAAGGCGGTCGGTCGATCGAGTCCGCTGAATTCCGCCTCGACTTCCATCGCGCCGCGTTTGCTCTCCACCCTTGCCTGCCCTTCTGCCGCCGGCATCAGATCGGTGCCACGGAAATTGATCTTCGTTGCGCCGCTGCGGTGCGCGTACTTGATGGCACGCGTTGTGCGGCTGACCACGCTCGCCCGATGGGCGCGCGATTGATTAGAGTCTATTCCGTTCTGGTTCTGGGCCTGCGCCGAGGCGCCAAAAACCATAAAGGATGCCAAGACAACTGTCGAAATTGAAATCTTTTTCATGTGTCTCCTTCAGTTTTTCGAAGATTGAGTATTGAGCATTTTCGATTCCGAATGCTGTCCGTTAGAGGACGTTTTGTTGGAAGTAACCGAGGATTAATTGCAGGCCGAATCGGGGAATACGGTGAGTTTCAGGTTAGGAATGGTTTATTTTTGAGCAGTCGAGCTTCAGGCTGTCGAAACCTGGTCTGACCAAGAATTTAGTGGACGATCCGCGCCAATCGCCGCCATATCTCAGTTGAACGCTCCGTTTGGCTAGTTCGCCCAAAGTGAAAGCTTAGGCTAAGGCCGTAGAGGTAAACCGAACGTGGTTCGCATGGATACCTCTGGCGCGCGGGATGAAAGTCCAACAGACCGCCACCACCGGAAGGACCCAATTGCACGTTCTGCGTGTAGAGTTCGCTGGTAAAACCGTCGAAATGCAATCTTCCGTGCCAAAGTTGAATGAGAGGCAGTCTGGATTGGGTGAGGAACAATGTCTTAACTTCGATCATGGGAGAAAGAGCTGATAAGCCCTGAGCGGGCTCATACGCCTCCGTGGACAGGGAACTGGCAGTATATTGTCCCGCGTTCTGCGAAACAGAGAGGGAAGAAACATAGAAGCGCACAGGTATCGTCGGCGATGTTGGGATGTTCGGCGAAACAAGCGCCAGCACCGCGATGGGCTCTGGTGCTGATTGCGCCGCGGTCAGCATGGGTGCACCCAGAAGCATTCCGAGCAGCAAAATGGAGCGCTTGTGAATCATTGCGTTCGCGCCTCTTCCCTGATTGAAACTAGCCTGCTTGCGGCTGGAAAGGATGGCCCTCTGTGAGCCAAGTGCAGACGAGAGGGGCCCGATTAAATGTACTGAGTTGTTGCACGGCGGTCTGTACCGTTGCGGACACAAACTGGTCCGTATCGGGGCAGTCGTCGGCACGGTTTACTCTGGGCACGTGGGGAATCGACGTTTTTCGTCGGAAATCGGTGAATGTACAATTTTGCACACTCGCGTATTCCGTTGCGCAATCCCTGCCGGGTGCTAAGATGGAGACTATATACAGCCACTAAGACGAATGCGGTTACGCGAAGTCTTCAGATGAATGACAAGACTCCTTTTAATGTTCAGACTTTCCTTGATTCGGCCGGAGTGTCGAGGAAGGTTGTCGAGTTTCGCAAGAAAACTACGGTTTTCGCGCAGGGTGATCCCGCCAAGACCGTTATGTACATTCAACAGGGCAGCGTGAAGCTTTCGGTTGTCAACGGGATCGGGAAAGAAGCCGTGGTCGCGGTTCTGGGCTCCGGTGACTTCTTCGGAGAAGGGTGCCTCGCAGGTCAGCCGCTGCGCATGGGAACGGCCACCGCGATTACACCAACTACTCTGCTCGTCATCGAAAAAACTGAAATGATGCACGTCCTTCATGGGGAACATGAATTCTCTGACCGGTTCATCTCCTATATGCTTGGCAGAAATATCCGGATTGAGGCAGATTTGGTCGATCAGTTATTTAACTCAACCGAGAAACGACTAGCGCGTGCCTTATTGCTGCTGGCTCGGTATGGCAAGGAAGATCAACCGCAAAAGATTCTTCCGAAGGTCTCGCAGGAAACGCTGGCGGAAATGATCGGCACGACGCGCCCGCGAGTGAATCTTTTCATGAACAAATTCAAGAAAATGGGCTTCATTAAGTACAATGGCGGGCTGCAAGTTAACAGTTCACTTCTGAGTGTTGTCCTCCACGAATAATCGCACTACAATCCGCGATTCGAAGTTTGCTTTGGGTCCTGTGCGAATATTTCGAGGATGGAATGGACCAGAAAAGCGCCCTCGGGCTGCCCTTATTCGGTGGAGGTACGGGCACTCTAAAATCGGTTTCGCTCATCGAGAAGGATTCCAGGAGATTCCCGAACCAGACTGCATTTTCACAAACTACCGCGGTAAGGTAAAAGGATCTGAAGACAATGCGTCTTTAGCTGAGAATTCATAGGAGGAAGTCATGGCAACCACAAAATTCGCGATAGCGCCAATGAAGGTGGCACAGATTCCAAAGGCGGGAGCCGATTTCGAGATCCTCGAACGCGAGATTCCCAAGCCGAGTGCCGGGCACGTGCGCATCAAGGTGCAGGCCTGTGGCGTCTGCCACAGTGACGTGCTCACAAAAGAAGGCGCTTGGCCCGGAATTGAGTATCCTCGCGTTCCTGGACACGAAATCGCAGGAGTGATCGACGAACTGGGCGAAGGCGTTTCCGCGTGGAAGAAGGGGCAGCGCGTAGGAGTCGGCTGGCACGGCGGGCAGGACAACACGTGTGTCTCGTGCCGGCGCGGGGACTTTCGCAATTGCCGCAATCTGAAAATTCCGGGCATCAGTTATGACGGCGGATACCAGCAATACATGTTGGCGCCCGTGGAGGCGCTGGCGGCGATACCGGAAAGTCTGAGCGACGTTGAAGCAGCGCCGTTGCTCTGCGCCGGAATTACTACTTTCAACGCGCTGCGGCACAGCGGTGCGTTCCCCGGCGACCTTGTTGCGGTGCAGGGCATCGGTGGGCTGGGTCACCTCGGGATTCAATTCGCGAGCAAGTTTGGTTATAGAGTCGCGGCCATCGGACGCGGGCCGGAAAACGCGCCGCTCGCAAAGAAACTGGGAGCGAACGTGTACATCGATAGCAAAGCCACGAACGCAGCAGAGGAATTGCAAAAACTGGGCGGCGCCCGCGTTATTCTGGCGACGGCCCCAAACTCGAAAGCGATGTCCGAACTGATCGACGGTTTGGGACCGAACGGCGAGCTCATGGTAATCGGTGCAACATTCGATCCCATTGAGGTCACACCGATGCAGCTAATTTCTGGAAGCCGCACGATTCAAGGCTGGGCCGCGGGAACACCAGCCGACTCCGAGGACACACTGCGCTTCGCCGAACTAAGCGGCGTGCGTCCCATGATTGAAACGTATCCACTCGAAAAAGCGGCCGAGGCTTACGCGCGCATGATGAGCGGCAACGCACAGTTCCGCGTTGTTTTGACGATGTGAAGTTGACCAACAGCGCAATCCGCTCAGCGAACCGCTAGCAGTAATGCCGAAATTCGTTCCGTACGCGCGAATTGCAAGGTAGTTGGTCGGGGCGTGGAGATTCGAACTCCAGACCTCCTGCGCCCAAGGCAGGCGCGCTACCAGGCTGCGCTACGCCCCGACGTGAAGTGCTCCCTGAGTATAAAGCAGTTGCGTAAATCATGCCGCATATACGGCACAAATTTGTTCTGCATGGTAGCCGCACGAAATCCTCTTGCGAAACTGCCGCGTGGAATCGCTCACGCGCATATTCGCGGGATCTGCGTCGACTTCAGCAGTGTGCTCATCCGCCGATCGTTTCGGTGAAATGCTCGTAAGACAAAAGACAAAGTGGTATGCGACGCGCTTCCCGTTTCCTGCTGGTTGGCATGGATCAGCTTCTTGGTGGAGCAGGCAACAGGTTTTTTCAGTTGGTTTGTGAGAGGCGTAATCGCAGCCTTGATACTGATCTACGCTGCGTTCTGCTTGGCAGTTGCCGGCGCACGGTGCCAAAAGAGGATGTTATGCGTTTTGCGCTGCATTAGTCCCGTTTGCGAACGCAGCCGCGCTCGCGCACTTGGCGGTGCAGTGGAAGCAATTCTCAAGATCGGCTGAACTGAGTCGCTGATTCGTTGACCCATTTTCCTGGAGCTCGACGCTAGCGGCACGAAAGGGCGTGCTAGAACTGCAATTTTGCACCGAGCAGAAGCCGCCGCGGATTGTTACCCTGACTTCCATACACGCCGAAATTGGATAGGCTGTTCAAGTTCAAGGACGGGGCCGCGAAATTTACAAGGTTGAATATGTTCAGAACTTCAGCCGAGAATTCCAAGTGGATGCGCTCGGTGATGGCGACTCGTTTGCCCAGCGAAAAATCCAAATTCCATCTCGGCTGGAGGCGCAGCTCGTCAAATGGAATCTGCCCATTGACGCTTAAGAGCGGGCGCGAGCACGAGCTGACCACAGCGGCAGGATTGGCAAACATATTCAGGCCACTGCCGTTAGGAGCATTACCGGCGGTGGCGACGCCGCCCGAGCCAACGACGTTGTAGTGCTGCCCTTCAAGGCCGTGCAGCCTTGTCGAGCAAATGGCAGCCGTGCCATTGCTCTCATAGGCGCCATAGTCACCATTGGCGGAAATATACAACGGCGTGCCGGTGTAAAAGCTGTAGATGCCGGACGTGTACCACCCGCCAGCGATTCGATCAAGCGCCCCAGACATGTTATGAGCTGTGCCCTTGCCGAAGGGCAACTGGTAGTAGAACCAAACATTGACCACGTGCCTGCGATCAAAAGACTCTGACGACTTATCGAGACGGAGGTTGTAGGGGCTGTTGGCCGAAGAGCCGCTCTGCTGATCAACGCCCTGGTTGCCGATGGCATGGCTCCAGGTCCAGTTGGCCTGAAATTGAAGACCGTTCGCAAAGCTCTTGTTCAGACTAACGAATCCAGCTTCATAGTTCGAAAAGCCGCCATCCGTGATGCCGTAGGACTGGAAGGACTGAATGTTATCGAGCGGTGTTGGCGTGACTCGATTCAATTCGTCCAATGAGAAGAAGTTCAAAGAGCCGTTGATGAGGTCGGTCGGGTCCTGAGACGCGACCATCTGGCTGCAACTCGAAAAGCCCTTTCCAGTGCAGGTGGACCCTCCAATCTGGTTTTCAAAGAATGGCTCGACTGGCACGGTTGTCTTGTTTCGCACCGCTTGCGCTACTCCGTCAAATGCCTGCGCCAGCGTTTGACCGCTTTGCTGATCTTTCATTAGGTAATCCGAGGCGTTGAAGGCAATGTCCTGAGGAAGGTTGCGGCTCAAACGTCCGATGTAACCAATCTCAAAAATTGCGTGATGGGGGAGTTCGCGCTGCATCGTGAGGTCAATGCTGTGGGAGTAGCCCGGGACAGCGTAGGGATCCAATCCGCTCTGCATGAAGAGTCCAAACGGAGCAGATGCCGTGCCGCTGACGACGTAGGGAATGGGGGCCGCAGCCGGAGCAGGAATCGGAACATTATTCCCGTCAACGCCAATGCGAAATGCATTTGTGGGACCGGTGGCGCCGTTCGAGCACACTGGCCCTCCGCCGGTAAAGACGGGGCCGGCGCATGCGCTAACGTCGAGCAGACCACCTGTTGTCAAAGGCAGCGAATCCTGGTTGATGTCGCTCATGCGGTCGTACACCATTGCGTAACCGAAACGAAGCACAGTTTTATTGTCACCGAAGATGGGGTTCTTGAATGGCACTTGCCAAGCCGTGGCGATGCGCGGCGCGAATTGATGCCAATTAGTGACACGCATGTCGCCTGTGAACGGAGCGGGAAGATACTTGACGGGCGTCACACCGAACAGCGGATTGAAAGCTTGGCCTGGCAGAACGCCGTTATTATTCAACGAATTTGCGCGTTCCGACAGGTACCCTCGATAATCGACTGGCGTATTGGTGGCAGCATACACAAGCACGTCATACTTGCCGTGTGCTTCCGTTGGGACAGGCTGCGCTCCCCAGTTGAGGCCAAGTGTAAGGGTAAACGAAGGCCGCACTTGCCAAATGTCCTGAAAGTATCCATCCACGGCAGGGATGAAGCTTTGCGAAAAAGCCGGGGTTCCAAGGGGATTTGGCTGGAACTGGCCATTACGTGTAATTACTTGAGAACTGCGGTCAACCATGCCGAGCAACGTGCTGTACAACTCGTTCCACCGAAGCGCGTCACTCGATTTGAGACAGTTCGCTGTCGCACCGCTTGAGGGACAGATCGAAGGCTCATAGGTACTGCTGATTTTCAGGAATTCACCGCTGCCATTTCCTGTTGATTCGCTGTAGAGAAGCGGACCTGCTGTCAGACCGCCCGCGAAATTGTCGGTCTTGACGAAGTAGTCATGCGAGAGATCACCGGAGGCGCCGAATTGAAACAAATGCCGACCATGGATCCAACTGAAATCCTGGGCGAGATACCATTTATGTCCGTCGAAGACGCGCGACCGGGCAGACTGCGTGGCCAGGTTGACTGGGTCCGCGAGTAACTTGGATGTACTGTTATTTGTGCCTGATCCTTCACCGGCGAGGACCAAGGCTTGCTGGGTTCCCGAGACCAAAGGGCTGGGAGCCTGCCGGCTCCAGCCCCACCAGTCGCGCAAGAATGAGCCGTGGCTCACGGAAGTCCAGTTCGAGGAAAGTTGGCCCGTTACTTCGAATGTCCAGAATTGCGGCTTGATCGGATCTTGGGCTGTAGATACCGGAGCAGATGTATTCACGATACTGAATTGCTCGGTTCCGACGCGGGCTACGTTCGCATAGTGATACGTGGCGAAGGCACTCCATTTTGCATTGATCTTATAATCCAGACGCAAGACGGCAATATTTTCAGAAATCGGCGTAGGGGCGTCGAATGTGAAGCCTGTTGTGTTTAAGCCATCGCCAAGCGACGCGTTATTGCCCTTAGGATAAAGCGCCAATTGGGCTTGAATGATAGCGTTAAAACCGAGGTTGCGAGGGTCGCAAGACACTCCTCCGCAAGCGGTGGTAATGCTACCGGGTTGAAACGAGTACGGCACAATATTCCCGGCCGTATCGCGAAATTGCAAAATTCCCGTCTTCATGGTCGCGGTTGGGACGACGGTGTTGAAGATCGAAGCGTCATGAAAGCGGCGACCCTCGTAATTCCCGAAAAACCAGAACCGGTCTTTCAAAATGGGTCCGCCGACGGTAAAGCCAAATCGATTGTCCACGCTTTGCGGTCTGTTAATCCCCAAGCGGTTATTGGTCCAACTGTTTGCGTTCAGCGCATCATCGTTATGGTACTCGTAGGCGGAACCGTGGAAACTGTTATTGCCGGACTTCGTGAGGAGCGCGACCTGACCACCCGAAGAGCGACCAAATGTGGCGTTGGGATTGGTGGTCGACACTTGGAATTCCTGCGTACTCTCTATCGGTATGGGCACCACGGGCGAGGGGGACGGCTCTCCCGGCGGTGACGCGTACGTGTTGTTACCTTCCAAGTCGCTCGTTACGTCTCCACCATCGAAGCTGAACGTGACTTGCTCGTCTCGAGCGCCGGCAATCTGGCCAGAGGGTGCAACCGCCGGTTGATAAAACATTAGCGCGCTGGCACTGCGCGTAAAGACAGGCAGTTCTTCCAAAGCGACACCGCCCAGCACTGCGCCAACCGTCGCGCTTGTGGTCTGCAGTTCCGCGGTCTCGACGTCTGTAACAGTGACGGTCTGGTTTGCAGCGCCGACTTGGAGCGTGATGTTAATCGTGTAGGATTTCAGCACCTCCACATGGAGTTCATTGGTGACCGCGTTCTCAAACCCCTTGGCGGAAAACGTCAACGTGTAATCGGACGGATTGACGGCGGGAAAGACATAGCGCCCGGCGGAATCTGTGAGCGTCGATTGTGTGGCATTGGTGGTGCGTTGCGACAGCGTGACACTTGCGCCAGCCACGATCGCTCCAGACGGATCCGTGACCGTGCCGGAAATTAAGCCAGTGGTTGCGGACTGCGCGAAAAGCTGCGCTGGAACCGTCGCAAAGATGGAGAGCAAAGCCAGAACCAGAAGGAAAGAACAGCGTCGGCCCAACATTCGGCACCTCCGGTTGAGAAAAGCGCTCTCAACAATGGATGGCGCGGACTATAGTTGAGCGAAACAATTCAAGTCAAGCAAAAAAACTGCATGCGCACTTCACGCAACTGATATGCAACCTGGATACGAAAGACATAGGCTGGCGGAAGTGTTGCCGCCTTCGAATCGATCGGTTCCGACCGACAGCTTCGGGCTCTCCACGGGCTCTCGATTCGTGGACGCGGCAAGAGGAACAGCAGGGGCGGAAGCTGAGACCTCTGGAAATGGAATCTTGAGAGGGTTAAAGGATGGACGATTCTCCGTAAGCTAACCGGAGAACCTTGGCGCGAGATTGGATAATGTGCTCATACATCAAGCGACGCGCTAATTCCGGATCGTGATTGCGAATGGCTTGGACAATCTCCGAGTGTTCTTTGACTGGCGCCTCGCCGTAGTAACCGATGCCGATGGCCGCGTACATGACGCGTTCCATGTGGCATCGCATATCGGAAACAGCGCGGACGAGCATGGGGTTGCGCGTTAAGCGCGCCATGCCGATGTGGAAGGCCGTATCCGCCTTGATGAAACGCTCATAACTTGCGCGATCATGCGTTTCATATTCCGTCTGGGCGAGCCGAGCGAGTTCGTCCGCCAACTTCTCGTCATTTCCTTTGCGGGCCGCCAACTCGGCGCACGCGCCCTCCACTGCGGCGCGAAATTCGTAAATCTCGTTGAGCCAATTAATGGTCATCGAGCTGGCAAAATAGCCCCGATTGGGAACGATGCGGAGCAAGTTCTCCTGCTGCAATCGCACGGCGGCCTCGCGCACCGGAGTGCGGCTGCTCTTATAACGCTTCGCGAGATCCTTCTCGCCAAGGGCCTCGCCGGGAGGATAGACGCCACGAATGATGTCCCGTTTGAGGCCTTGATAGAGTCGCTCGCTCAATGTGCTGCGGCCGTTTTGGCTGGCCGCGTTGGAGTCACGAAACCCTCCGTGCGTATGCCGGGCAGGCGCCGCTCGTCGAGACTTTGAGCGGCGAACCTTGCTAGCGTGGGATTTTTTCGAGCTTGGCAAAAGGGCTCCTTGGCGTGAAATAAAAGAGTAAATGAGATTCGCTGAAAGTGCAAGAAATCGAGACCCGCCCGGCGAAGGGCCGTCGCGTACCAGCGCTTGCCCGAGGGCCTGCATGCGTTTTGTATACCATGATTGTCTTGACACTTCGAATGATCGCGGTGTAGCGTCCGTCCGCAACACACACCGACAACGGATCGAAATGTTCAATGATCAAGAGCAATGATCATCAAAATGATCGGCAAATTGCAACGCAAACCCAAGCATTTCCAGTAGAGGACATTCGGGCTCTTTTCCCCGCATTAAAAACTTCCGACGATTTCGTCTTTTTTGATAATGCCGCCGGCGCTCAAGCGCCCCAGATGGTGGTAGATGCGGTGACGCGGCACCTGATCGAGTGCAACGTGCAGCGTGGCGGACGCTATGGAAGAAGCCAGACAGTGGACGCGACGATTGCGCGGGCTCGGCAGAGTGTGGCGGATTTTTTGAACGCCGGCGATCCGCGAGAAGTTTCCTTCGGAATGAATGCAACTTCATTTATCCGGCTGGTGAGCTTGGCTATCGGCCAGAGTCTAGACGAGCGTCGCGAAATTGTTGTCAGCGACATGGACCACGAAGCAAACATCGCGACGTGGCTGGCATTGGAAAGAGAAGGCGCGAAATTTCAGTGGTGGCGCATGCGCGAGGATGGCGGCCTGCATGTCGAGGACCTTGAGCCGCTTCTTTCATCTCGGACCAGATTGGTGGCGTGCACCGTGGCCTCAAATGCCACTGGGTCAATCGTTGATGTCGCAAAAGTGGGCCGCGTGGCGCACGCGGCCGGTGCGGAAGTTTTCCTTGATTGCGTACATTACGCTCCGCACGGACCAATTGATGTTCGAGAATTCGACTGCGATTATCTGGTGTGCTCGGGATATAAAATCTTCTCACCGCACATGGGATTTTTGTGGGGCCGCCGCGAAGTGCTGGATCGTCTACGAACTTTCCGGGAAGACTTCATTCCCAACGAAGCGCCCGAAAAAATTGAAGTCGGCACGTGCGTCTACGAAAATATCGCTGGAATGGATGCCGCGGTTTCTTATTTAGAGGCTCTTGGAAAGCGCTTGACGCCGAACGGAGATTGCGATTCAAAACGCCAGCGGATAGTGCGCGCGATGGAAGGAATCCGCGATTACGAAGCATCTCTTTCGCGGAAATTTTTGCATGTGCTGGCTGATTGTGGTGCGCACGTATACGGAATACGCACTCCGTCCCTTCTTGCCGGACGTGTGCCGACCTTGCTGTTCAACGTCCCGGGCGTAGCGCCGCGAACCGTGGTTGAGACACTGGCATCGGCAGGAATTGGCGTGCGCGATGGGCACATGTATGCGCCTCGTTTGATGCGCAGGCTCGGCCTAAGCGAGGAAACGGGAGCCATCCGCGCGTCGTTGGTTCACTACAATACCGTGGCAGAGATACATCGCTTCGCGAGTGTCCTGAGCGATTTCCTCAAACGCTGCTAAGCGGACCGAATGGCTGGCGCCGAGCGGCGAGGGAAGAGCCGGATCGTTCACAAGCTAAGCTTAGATTCTGCATCGCGTGTTCTTTGTGCGGGGCCCACCCGAGAGCTGTTAACAATGTCCCATCGCTCATTGCTGATATGCGACTGGTATACCAAACCCATACATGGCGTTCCTATTCTGCTTGTGATAAGCTCCGTGCCGTTTTACGCAAATTCGCGAAAATGCGCAAATTTGCGGCGTACCAAAAAGATGATGACCAAGCGGGCTGCTCGATGATGGAAGAAAAGCGGTGGCGGAGGAGTGAGGGATGCTTTCAGACGGGCAAGTACGGGCGATCCGGTCGCGATTTCCAATCTTTAAGCACAAAATTTATTTGAACTCCTGCTCGCAGGGTGCGCTTTCGGATTCGGTGGACGCGGCTTTGCGCCAGTACATGGCAAGCTGGCACGAAGGAGGCTCGCCGTGGGAGCTTTGGGTGGAAAAATACGAGGCTGTACGGGCCCAGTTTGCGCGGTTCATTGGAGCTGAAGCAAGTGAAGTTGCCGTCATCCCGAGCGCCTCGGCAGGAATGAACTCGATTGCCAGCGCCTTCGACTTCGCCAAGCGGCGAAAGGTTGTCATGGGCGAATTCGAGTTCCCGACGATGGGCCACGTGTGGCTGGCGCAGCAGCGACGCGGAGCGCAAATTGAATTTATCGCGGCCCGCGAAGGACGATTGCCCGCCGAATCCTATGCGCGCGCAATCGATGATCAAACCGCGGTGGTGCCGCTTACGCACATATGCTTCATGAATGGCTTCCGTTCCGATGTGGCAGAGATCACACGCGCGGCCCATGCAAAGGGCGCTCTGGTGTTCATGGACGATTATCAGGACTGCGGCACGCGACCCGTGAACGTGAAGTCCCTGGACGTAGATTTTTACGTGAGCGGAACGCTGAAGTATCTACTCGCATCTTCGGGCGTCGCATTTCTTTACGTGCGGAAGAATTTGATCCGTTCGCTTATTCCAACGATTTCGGGCTGGTTTGCCCAGGCGCAGCCGTTTGCATTCGACGTAAAGCATCTGGACCTGGCCGAAGACGCGCGTCGCTTTGAGGCCGGAACACCGCCGATTCCGAATATTTACGCCGCCGGCGCGGGAATGGCGTTATTGCAAGAGATCGGTCTGGAAAACGTCGCGCAGCAAGTGCGCACTCTGGCTCAGGCGCTGATTCAAGGGGCGCGCGGCCTGGGAATTCGCGTGAAAACGCCTTTGGACAGCGTGGGACCGCTCGTCGTGTTGCAGTCGAGCAACGTGGACGCAGCAATTGCGAAACTTGCGGAACGGAACATCGTCGTGTCTGGACGTCACGACGGTCTGCGGATTTCCTTTCACGTACACAACACTCTGGATGATGTACGCCAGGTGCTCGAAGCACTCGAAGAATTCTCCGAACTCATCGTGCACGAGCAACAGGCAGTGTAGGTGCAGATTCCAAACGAGCCTCGCGGGACGAAATTAATTGGCACGTACAGTGAGCGAACTCAACCATCAAGTGGCCGTTGACGGAGTTCTCGACAAAGAGCGAGGCCTGTCGCGAGCGTTAAGTACACGCCAGATGACGATGATTGCCATCGGCGGAGCGATCGGCACGGGGCTGTTTCTTGGCAGCTCTTTGGCTGTGCACACGGCGGGTCCTGCGGTGATTGTGAGCTATTTGCTCGGCGCCGTCATGGCCCTACTGCTGATGGGAACGCTCTCGGAAATGGCCGTCGCGCACCCCACCGCGGGTTCCTTCGGTGTTTATGCCGAGCTGTATGTTAATCGCTGGGCCGGCTTCGTGGTTCGGTACACCTATTGGGCTTGCCAGTGCATAGCAATAGGCGGCGAGGCTACGGCCGTGGCGATCTATTGCCGCTGGTGGTTTCCACAGATCGCGCCGTGGATATGGATCGTCCTGTTTTCGTTGTTACTTGTCATCGTTAACGCAAGCGGCGTCGGGAATTTTGGCGAGTTCGAATATTGGTTCGCGATGATCAAAGTTGTCGCAATTCTCGCCTTCATTGGGTTTGGCGTGGTTGTCCTTTTCGGGCTCATGCCGTCCGCGCCGAGCCCCGGCCTGCGGAACTTCACTGTTGGCGGAGGATTCTTCGCTCACGGATGGACTGGCGTTTGGATGGCCATGTGTTTTGTCATTTTCAGTTACATTGGCACGGAAGTCGTGGCGGTAACGGCGGGCGAAGCGCAGACACCAGACGAAGCTGTGCCGAAAGCGATGCGCCGGATGGTGTTCCGGCTGATCCTTTTTTACATCGGTTCTATGATTGTTCTTGTGGGAGTGGTGCCCTGGATGAACATTCAACCGGGCGCCAACGTCACTGCCAGCCCGTTCGTCAGTGTTTTCCGGTTGATGCACATACCCGCTGCGACCCAGCTCATGAATTTCGTGGTTCTCACGGCCGCTCTTTCCAGCATGAACTGCGACCTCTACCTTGCCACGCGAATGATTTTTTCGCTTTCCCGTGGTGGGTACGCGCCCCGGGGCCTGGGCCGGGTCACAGCGAGAGGAGTTCCGTTGCCGGCCCTGCTGTTGTCGACAACGGGCCTTGTTATCGCCACGGTTGTCGCGATCCTCTACCCGTCGAGCGCTTACGTTTACCTGTTTGGGATCGCGCTGTTTGGCGGGCTGTTCGTCTGGGTGATGATTTTCATAACGCATCTTTTCTTTCGCCGCGCTTGGAAAGCTCGCGGCGGACGCCAGCTGCCGGTGCGGATGATCGGATATCCGTACACTTCGGTTCTGGGGGCTGTCTTGATCTCGGGCATCATTATTACCACGTGGTGGGTGCCCGGAATGCGCCCAACGATTCTTTCCGGGTTGCCATGGCTGGCATTTCTAACGGTGGCCTATTTTTTTTGGAGACGCGGCCAAAGCCCTGGCGGAGCCATTGCATCGGCAGAGTCGCCTGAGAGTCCCGCACGCTGAACCGGATCGCGCCAAACGCAGATTTGAAGGCACTACTGTTCTAAAGAGGAAGGAAGATAAACATGACCGACGCTGGTGTTCGCCGCATGTGCCGTTCTTCACTGCTTGCCCTGTTTGCCGGAATGCTTCTTGCGATCACAGCGTTCGCGCAATCCTATCCTGCGAGTCTGTATGACGGAATGCGCTGGCGACTGATTGGACCGTTTCGCGGAGGGCGAGCGGAAGCAGCGGCGGGCATTCCGGGCGACTCAAACACCTATTATTTCGGCGCGGCCGCCGGAGGCGTCTGGAAAACAACGGATGGCGGTCTTACGTGGAATCCCATTTTTGATCGCGAACCGAACTCATCCATTGGGGCCATCGCCATTGCCCCGTCGAATCACGACATTATTTACGTGGGCACGGGCGAGCAGTGTTTGCGCAACGATATTACTTTCGGCGACGGCGTTTACAAATCCACCGATGCGGGCAAGACGTGGAGGAACATTGGTCTGCGCGACACGCAACACATCGCCACCATCCTTGTGAATCCCACGGATCCGAACAACGTTTATGTGGCCGCAGTTGGACATGCGTTTGGTCCGAACAGCGAGCGGGGCGTATTCCACTCCACCGATGGCGGCGCGACCTGGCAGAAAATTCTCTATGTGGACGACAAAACCGGCGCGACCGATCTGGTGGCGGATCCAAAGAATCCGCAAATTATGTTTGCCGCGATGTATCAAGTCCGGCGCACCGCCTACAGCATGATCAGCGGAGGTCCCGGAAGCGGACTTTACAAGTCGACGGATGGCGGCGCTACCTGGAGGCATTTGGAAGGACACGGTCTTCCTGATGGAATCCTTGGAAGAATCGGCATCGCAATCTCCGACGCGGACTCGAATCGCGTCTACGCGATTATCGAGGCCAAGGTGAACGCGATCTATAGTTCAGATGATGGCGGTGAAAATTGGAAGATGGTGAATGACGAGCCGCTGTGGGTGCGGCCGTGGTATCAAAATCACATTTATGCCGATCCGAAAAACGTAGATACAGTTTACTCGCTCGACGTGGGCCTCTTCCGCTCCACCGATGGAGGACATACTTTCGAAACGCTTCCGCTGAACCACACCGATAATCACCAACTTTGGATAGATCCCACGAATCCCGGGCGCATGATCGAAGCGGACGATGGTGGTGCAACCATCACCACGGACGGCGGCGCTACGTGGACGCTGGAAAATAATCAGCCGACTGCGCAGTTTTATCACGTCACCACCGACAACGAATTCAACTATTACATTTATGGCTCGCAGCAAGATAGCGGCAGTGTCGCCATCCGGAGCCGCACGGATTCCGGGTCCATCGGAGAAAATGACTGGCATTCCGTGGGCGGCGGCGAATCGGGGTTCATTTGTCCGGATCCGCGCGACCCGGAAATTATTTTCGCCGGAGACCATAACGGCCACTTCACGCGTTACGACGGACACACCGGTCAGGTTCAGGACATCGCTCCCTGGTTTGGCGCGCGCGCTCATCCTGCCTCGGACGTGAAGCATCGTTTCCAGTGGACTGCGCCGATGCAGATATCGCCGCACGACCCGAACGTCCTCTATTTGGGCGGAGAAGTGGTCTTTAAGACCACCGACGGTGGAATGAGCTGGTCCATCATCAGCCCCGATTTAACGCGCAACGACAAGAGCAAGCAGCATTCCACGCCGGAGCCGCTGACTCCCGATAATTCCAGCGCCGAGTATTACGACACGGTGTACGCAATCGCGGAATCCCCCGTGCAAAAGGATCTCATCTGGGCTGGCAGCGACGACGGCTTGGTGCATGTTACTGAAGACGGCGGGAAACATTGGACGAACGTCACGCCGAAGCAGATGCCGGAGTGGTCGCGCGTGAACCTGATTGAACCCTCGCCGTGGAATGCGGGAACCGCCTACGTCGCAGCCGACCTGCACTTTTCCGACGATTTTCATCCCATGATTTTCAAGACCACGGACTTCGGCAAGACTTGGACATCGATCACCAACGGAATTGGCGATCAGGATTACGTGCACTCCGTTCACGCGGATCCCGTGCGCAAGAGCCTGCTGTATGCGGGCACGGAGCGCGGTGTCTATGTTTCTTTTGACGACGGCGCAAATTGGCAGTCGCTTCAGTTAAATCTTCCCGTCGTGCCCGTCTACGACACGGCCATTCACGGGAATAATTTAGTGATTGCAACTCACGGACGCGCGTTTTGGGTTCTCGACAACATCACGCCGCTTCGTGAAGCGAGTCCGGCGATTGCGTCGCAACCTGCGCACTTGTTTACTCCGGCCGTTGCGTATCGCGAGCATAGCGGATTCGGCGGCGGGGGCCAAGGCGGCCGCAGAAACACGGGGCAAAATCCTCCCAGCGGAGCCGTCATTGATTACTACCTAAATTCCACGACTTCGGGTCCAGTCTCGCTCGACATTTCAGACAGTCACGGCCAAGTCGTGCACCACTCCACAAGCGGAAGACAGCAGGGCGAGCGGAACGAAGTTCGAGGTGGGCGCGTCGCAGCACGCAGCATGTCCCTTTCGGCGCGGCCGGGGCTCAATCGCTTCGTTTGGAATTACCGGTTGGATGGACCGGTGGCAGTGCCAGGCATGGTCATTATGGAAGCGCAGAGCGGAGGTCCGCTCGTGCCGCCCGGAAACTATCAGGTGAAGCTCACCGTCGCTGGAAAAGACTACACCGCGCCGCTCACCGTGAAGCCTGACCCGCGAGTGAAAATCAGCCAAGGAGATTTCGACAAGCAGTACGATTTTGCCGTGAAGCTGCGTGATCGCGTCACCGAAGTGCACAACACGGTGAACGCCATTCGCGGCGCGCGGGCCACCCTCGACGCGCAAAAGAGCGCCGATGCTTCGCAAACTCAAACCATCGCCAGGATCGAACAGCAGATGGATGAGATCGAAGGGCAGCTGATTCAAGTCGCATCCGTCACGCGATGGGCGGCGCTCGTTTATCCCATCGAGCTAGATGCTCAATACGCGGATCTGATGAACGTCGTCGAGAGTGCTGATTCCGCTCCGCCGGCGCAAACGTACGAGGTTTTTCAGACCTACGAGTCGAAACGCGAAAAGCTAATGGCGCGCTGGCGATCGGTGCAGACGGAAATTGCGAAACTCCGAGGGCAGTAGGTGCGAAGGCGCCCGGGATTGAAATCGCGGACGATTTTAGTCCCCGCAAGATTTCTCTATTTTGGATTTTCATTTCTTTCAAGGAGCTTTCCATGAATCCGCGGCGTTGTCTCGCACTTCTGGCAGCAGCGTTTTTCATGTTTGCCGGAGCGCGCATGCTTGGGGCGCAAGAAAACCTCAATTTTGATCAGGCGCTCCGATGGCGCTCGATTGGGCCGGATCGCGGAGGACGCGTAACCGCCGTAGCGGGGCTCGTGAATGACCGTTCCACCTACTACATGGGAGCCACGGGCGGGGGCGTGTGGAAGACGGTGAACGCAGGCATCACATGGGCGCCGATCTCGGATGGCTTTTTCAAGACGGGCTCCGTAGGCTCCATCGCGGTCTCCGAATCCGATCCCAACATTATTTACGTCGGTATGGGCGAAGCATGTTTGCGTTCGAACATCTCGCATGGCGATGGCGTGTACAAATCCGCCGACGCCGGCAAGACATGGCGCAACGTCGGGCTGCGAGACAGCAGCCAAATCGGCAAAGTTCTGATCGACCCGCGCAATCCCAATCTCGTCTATGTCGCGGCCATTGGGCACCCATATGGGCCCAATGCCGAGCGCGGCGTGTTCCGCAGCGAGGACGGAGGGCAAACCTGGAAGAAAATTCTCTTCGTTAACGACAAGACAGGAGCGGCCGATTTGGCCGCCGATCCTCGCGACCCTCGAATTATCTACGCAGCAACGTGGCAAGTGCTCCGCATGCCCTGGGACATTGATGAAGTAGGCCCAGGCTCTGGAATTTACAAGACGACAGACGGTGGCGATACGTGGGCGCGCCTGACCGACGGGCTTCCTAAAACAGACATGGGCAAGATTGGTCTGACGGTTTCACCGATGAACTCCCAGCGAGTTTGGGCGACGATTGGCGGCCAAGACGGCGGAATTTATCGCTCCGATGATGCGGGCAAGACCTGGCAATTGCTTAATGGCAGTTTCGAAATGCACTCCCGCCAATATTATTACGGCCATATATTTGCCGACCCGCAGCAATTGGACACCGTCTATACTTTTTCTTCCAAGGACTTTTACAAGTCCACTGACGGCGGTAAAACGTGGGGAAGAATTCAAACACCGCACGGCGATTATCACGACCTCTGGATTGATCCGCGTGACGATCAACGAATGGTGAACGGAAATGACGGCGGTGCCACCGTCACTTTCGACGGGGGAAAGAGCTGGAGCTCAGAGAATAATCAGCCGACCGCGCAGTTTTACACCGTGAGAACCGATAACAGTTTCCCCTACCACGTCTACGGCGCGCAGCAGGACAACACCACCGTTTCCATTTCGAGCGACGCGTCCGCGACAGGACGCGGCCCAGGGCCTGGAGCTGCGTCGGCACCAGCCTTCGACGAAGTTGGCGGCGGCGAGAGCGGCTATGTTCTGCCAGACTTACAAGATTCCAACATCATTTACGCGGGTGCGTACTGGGGCTTGCTGACGCGCTTTGACCGCCGGACCGGCATCGCGAGAAACATCAGCATTTGGCCGGACTATCCGGGCGGGCGAACTGGCGCACAGCAAAAGTACCGGTTTCAGTGGACTTTTCCGATCGCCGAGACTCCTGCTGCTCCGGGCGTGATTTATGCGGGCGGGAACGTGGTGTTCAAATCCACCGACCAGGGCGAGAGCTGGCAGCCCATCAGTCCTGACCTGACCCGAAATAACAAGACGCGCGAAAATGGCGGGCGCCTGGAAGATGTCTATTGCACGGTTTTCACCATCGCGGCATCTCCGGTGGATAGAAACACCATTTGGGCGGGATCCGATGATGGCCTCATCCACGTCACACGCGACGGGGGAGAGACGTGGAGCGATGTAACGCCCGCCGCAGTGCAGCCGTGGACGCGAATCAATATTATTGAGGCGTCCTCGCACGATCCCGCCACCGCTTATGCTGCGGTGAACCGTTATCAGATGGATGATTTCCGTCCCTACATTTACCGCACGCACGATTATGGCAAGACGTGGACGCTCATCGTAAACGGGATTCCTTCGGACACATTTGTGCGCACCGTTCGTCAAGATCCTGTCCGTCCGGAGCTTCTTTTTGCCGGAACTGAAACGGGTGTCTATGTTTCGTTTGACGAGGGTAATCACTGGCAGAGTCTCCAGTTGAATTTGCCTGTTGTGCCCGTCACGGACTTGACAGTTAAAGATGGTGATCTCATCGCCTCTACGCAAGGCCGCGCATTTTGGGTTGTCGATAACATCAGCCCGCTTGAGCAAGCCACATCTGACAACGCAAGCGCGCAAGTGCGACTCTTCAAGCCTCGCGCCGCGTATCGCACCGGGCGCAGCGGCCGTTTCGGAGGTGGAGGCGGCGCCGGATTGTACGCAGGAAGCGTGATCATTGATTATGACTTGGGACAAGCGTCGGAGCAGCCAGTGACGCTCGAATTTCAGGATGCCGATGGCAAAACCATTCGGAAATTCACGAGCGGCGGCCAGCGGAGAGGACGAGGACAAGTCGTCGTCACGAATGAGCAGGGGCTGAACCGCTTCGCCTGGGACATGCGCTATCCAGACGCGCACGGCGTCGACGGAGGTACTTTCTTCCTTGGCGGCAGCTTGCGTGGCCCGCAAGTGGCGCCCGGCGAGTATAAAGTGAAGCTGACCATCGGAGATCAATCAGCGACGCAGACTTTCGACATCAAGAAAGATCCGCGCGTCGCGACCACAGCGGCGCAATACAAGGAGCAGTTGGCCCTAGCGCTCTCGGCCTGGGACAAACTTTCAGCCGCCGATGACGCCATCAATCAAATCCGGGAAATTCAGCAGCAAGTGAACGCCGCATCGCAGAAGGCTGGCGACAATGCCGCAATCACTGGGGCAGCGCACACACTAGATGAGCGTCTCGACGTGGTCCTGCACCATCTATACGAGCCGCGCTTTACCGGTTTCGACGACCAAACCCTTATCTATCCGTTGCAGTTAAACAACCGGCTGGCCGCGATGCAGAATTACTTGGGAGGCGATTACGGCCCCACCGATCAAGACATCGCGGTTCTTAAAGAGCTCTCCAGTGAACTCAGCGAGCAATTGGCTAGTTTAAGGAGCGTTTTGAATGTCGATCTTCCGGCGTTTAACGCACAGCTAAAAGCGGCTGGAATTGCGCCGGTCAACATATCTCGAACGGCCAGCGCCGGCGCCGCGAGTTCGAACTAGTCATTCCAACTTTAAGGTATGGCAAAAAATCTCGAAGACCTAGCGGATCACCTCAAAGGCAAATTTAAAGGCGAGTTACTTCGTCCGGCGGACCCGGGTTACAGCGAAGCTCGGCGCGTCTGGAATGCAACTGTTGCGCGGCATCCCGGTCTGATTGCGCAGTGCAATGGCGTTCCCGACGTGCAAATGGCTGTCCGCGCCGCCAGCGCTGCTCGAGTGCTCACGGCCGTGCGGTGCGGAGGGCACAGTTTGGCTGGATTCAGTTCGTGCGATGGCGGATTAGTGATCGATTTGTCCAGAATGCGCAGCGTTGTGGTCAATGAGCAAGCGCGGCTCGTCTATGCCGCTGGCGGATGCCTGCTGGGCACAATCGATACAGCAACGCAACAAGCAGGCCTCGTCTACCCGGCTGGCGTGGTATCGCATACCGGCGCTGCCGGTTTGATTCTGGGAGGTGGGACTGGCTGGCTGACCCGGATGTTTGGGATGTCTTGCGACAACGTAGAAGAATTCACCGTGGTTACCGCGGATGGTTCTATCGTGCGTGCCAGCGCGCGCGAAAACGATGACCTCTTCTGGGCGCTGCGGGGAGGAGGCGGAAATTTTGGAGTGGTAACTGAGTTCGCGCTAAAGCTTCATCCCTTGGCCACGGCGATGCTCGGCAGCGGCCTGTGCATCAAGGATGAGATTTTTCCCACCATGCGCTATTGGCGCGACTTCATGCCTGCCGCTCCCGACGAGCTCAAGTGGAATCTTTCTTTGCGCGTTATGCCGGATTCAGCCGTACCGGACGTCGCGGGCAATCGAGCGCCGGTATTGAGCGAAACGATAGCCTGGTTTGGAGAGCGAAGGGCGGGGCAGCGTCAACTCGACCACGTTCTCTCGGTGGGCAATCCCATCGCCGTCACGAAAGGGACGATACCTTTTTTGGAGCTGCAAACGATGGCGGACGCGGAATTCCCGCACGATCGGCGCTACTACACCAAGTCGGGATACTTCAAGACGCTCGGCGACGAGTCCATCCTCCAGATGATCGACGCGCTATCTTCGGTGCCTTCCGTCAACAGCCAAATCGAACTTGCGTATTTGGGAGGCGCGGCCGGTCGCGTTGGTCCTTCTGAAACGGCCTTCGGCAGCCGCGACGCGCCGTACATCATGAATATTCTGGCAGACTGGTCTGAGCCTGCGGAGGACGCTGAGAATATTTCCTGGGTGCGAAATCTATTCGCGAAACTTAGGTCGGCCATGCAGCCTGGAGTCTACGTCAACTTCATGAGTGGCGACGAAGAAGATCGTACAAAGGAGGCTTACAGCGAGCGCTGGGATCGCCTCGTGTCAGTGAAAAGCCACTACGATCCGAGTAACTTCTTTCGATTGAACCAA
>DATGJE010000253.1:0-6062 GCA_035295305.1 Candidatus Acidiferrales bacterium
CAGCAGCCGAATTTTCTTCGCCCGCCGCCGCACGTCCGCCGAATTTGTCTTTTTCGTCATCGTGTGAATCGTTTCAGGTCTCTCGGCTAGAAAAGCTGCAGCGTCCACAAATCGTGCAAATGCACCACGCCCTCGACGTGACGCTCCGCGTCCACAACCACCACCGAAGTGATTTTCCGCTCCTCCATCAATCGCAGCGCGCTCGCGGTCAATTCCGTCCGCGCGAGAGTCACAGGATTTTTCGTCATGCTGTCCGCAGCCGTCAAATCGAGCGCTTCTTTCTTTCGCCGCTCCATCAAGCGCCGCAAATCGCCATCGGTCACGATGCCGAGCAATTTTCCCGCGGCGTCCGTCACAACGACCATGCCCAGTTTTTTGCGGCTGATTTCGTAGATGACTTCAGGAATCGGCGTTTGCGGGCCCACACGCGGCAAGTTATCGCCGGCGTGCATTACTGAGTCCACGCGCCGCAACTTCGTGCCGAGTTTCCCGGCTGGATGCAGCGCGGCAAAATCCTCCTCGCGGAACCCGCGCCGGTCGAGCAACGCAATCGCGAGCGCATCGCCCATTGCCAACGCAGCGGTTGTCGAGGCAGTGGGAGCCAAATTCAACGAACACGCTTCTTCCTTCACCGCGATGTCGAGCGCCACATCGCTCGCCAACGCCAGCGTCGAACGCGAATTCCCGGTGAGCGTCACCAGACGAATCCCGAGCCGCTTAATAGGCTCGAGCAGCGCCAGCAGTTCTTCGGTCTCGCCGCTTGTCGACACGGCCAGCACCACGTCATCGCGCATCAGCATTCCCAAATCGCCGTGCAGCGCCTCGGCAGCATGCAGAAAAACTGACGGCGTGCCCGTGCTCGCAAGCGTCGCGGAGATTTTTCTGCCAATCAGCCCCGACTTGCCCATACCCGTGACAATTACGCGACCACCACACTCGAAAATAATTTCCACGGCGCGCTCGAATCGCTCGTCCAACCGTTCGACCAAGCCCGCAATCGCGTCCGCTTCGATTCGCAGTACACGCTGCGCCGCGGCAAGGCTTGCCGTTGATCTCACCGACTTCGTCGCCTTCATTGTTTCTCCCACTCGCGAACGAGCGACGCGATTTTCACAATTCGCTCTACCAGCGACCTGAATTGCTCGAGCGGCAGCGCGTTCGTGCCATCGGACAGAGCCTTCGCCGGATTGTCGTGAACTTCCGTAAACAATCCGCTGGCTCCGGCTGCAACGCCAGCGCGCGCCAGTGGCTCAATGAACTCAGGTTGCCCCCCGCTTGATTTGCCTTCTCCGCCGGGTAATTGCACGGAATGCGTCACGTCAAATACGACGGGATATCCCAGTTTACGCAAGATGGGAAACGAGCGCATGTCCACCACAAGATTCTGATACCCAAATGACGCGCCGCGTTCCGTGACGATGATTTTATGATTTCCTGTGCTGGCGACTTTCTCGACGGCGTTGCCCATCTCCCATGGCGAGACGAACTGGCCTTTCTTGATGTTTACAGCGCAACCGGACTTTCCCGCCGCCACCAGCAAATCCGTTTGCCGGCACAGAAACGCTGGGATTTGAATCACGTCGCAAACTTCCGCCGCGGACGCGACCTGCGCTACATCGTGTACGTCCGCCAAAATCGGCAGTGCGAATCTTTTTTTAATTTCACCGAGTATTCGCAGACCTTCCTTTATGCCCGGACCGCGGAACGATGCAATCGACGAGCGGTTGGCTTTGTCGTATGACGCCTTGAAAATCAATGGCACGCGCAGCTCACGCGCCACTGCCGCAAGCCGCTCCGCGATCATCAGCGCGTGCCGCTCGCTTTCGATCACGCACGGACCCGCGATGAAAAAGAATGGCGCACCTTGTCCCGTCGCCACATTGCCCACGCTGAAATTGCGAGTATTCTCCGCCATTTTCTGTTTGCGCCCGCTTTTGCTGTCAGCGGCAACCCTAAGACTATGCAGGATTCCCCGCCTTTGCAATCTTGCCGTTTATTTTAGTTGCGCGTGGCAGAACGCCCGGCATTTTCGATGGATTTGCTTTCACCGAGGCGCACAGAAATAAATCCACGGGACAAGTTGTGCGCCTCGCATGCCGCGCGTAGAATCCCGCAGACCGAAAATGCACGACGCTCGTCTCACGCGCAATCAAATTCGTGGCTTCTGGGCTTCCTGGGCTGGGTGGACCGTTGACGGCATGGACTCGTTCATCTACGCCCTCGTGATGGTGCCGTCACTGCGCGAACTGCTGCCGAAATCGCACATCGCGGCCACGCAAGCAAATGTCGGATTTTACGGCGGCATCCTGTTCGCGCTTTTTCTTATCGGCTGGGGATTCGCGTTCCTGTGGGGACCGCTTGCCGACAAATTTGGCCGCGTGCGCACTTTAATGCTGACGATTCTCTGGTATTCGCTTTTTACTTTCTTGGGAGCGCTCGCCACGGGAGTGTGGCAACTGGCGGCCTATCGTTTGCTCGCGGGAATCGGAATCGGTGGCGAATGGGCGATGGGTGGGACGTTCGTGGCTGAAGAATGGCCCGAGGAGCGCCGCAAAATGGGTGCGGGCATGATGCACACAGGTTACTACGTGGGAGTTTTTCTTGCCGCCATCGCCAATTACGGCATCGGCGGGCATTACGGATGGCGCGCAATGTTTGCGCTGGGCGCGCTACCCGCGCTCTTCATCGGCTTCATCCGTTACGGCGTCACCGAGCCGCAACGCTGGGCGGCCAAAAGTAATCAGCTCAAGAGACAATCTGTGTGGCGGCCGCTGGCCCAGATTTTCTCGCGCGATTATCATCGCCGCACGGTGCTTAATTCCATTTACATGTTCGTGTCAATCGTAGGGCTGTGGGCGGGCTCGGTGTACGTTCCCGCCTCGATTACTTATATCGCGGCACGCGAGCATTTCGGTAGCATGCAAGCGGTTCGCTTTGCGTCGTATGGCACCATGCTTCTCGCCGCTGCGACGATTCTAGGTTGCCTCATCGTCCCTGCGCTCGCCGAGCGTTTCGGTCGCCGCATTACCATGGCTCTGTTTTTCGGGTGCATGTTCGTTTTTATTCTTCTCGCCTTCGGCTATGTGTTCTATCTGAACGCGCATGCGCTACTGTGGTTTTTTGTGTGTCTTTTTTTCCTCGGGCTCGGTGGGGCAAACTTCGCGGTGTACACGCTCTGGCTGCCTGAACAATATCCAACCGAATGCCGCGCGAGCGCGTTCGCCTTTTCGACTTCGGCCGCGCGTTTCGCGGGAGCCGGCATCACGTTTCTGGTGGGCGCCGGAGTCGCTCGTTTCCACACCATCGGCATCCCCATCGCGATAACGTCAGCAGCCTTCGCCGTGGGGCTCGCCCTTCTGCCCTTCGGCATGGAAACCAAATGCAGCGGCTTGCCCGCTTAACGCGAGCAGTGGTTTCCCTCGACCTGAATCCGAACAAGGCTTCTACAGGAAAGCCATTATTTCTCTTTGCGATTCGGACGAGTACAATGCGAACAGATCGCCAGCCCAGGCGACGGAGGAAGCTCATGCAAGCAGACCGCGTGGAAGTATCCTGGGACCGTGAAAAATCAAAATGGCAGGTTCGAATCGAAGTGGGCGACGAAGTGGTGCGCCGTCATTACGATTTGCCGCGTGATGCGGATGAACAATCGCTCCGTGCCGCCGCGCAAAAGACGGTCGCAGATGAAGGGTACGAAAGCGGGGGGAACATTACGATTCTTCGCAGCCGCGCGGTCTGAAGCGCAAAAATATTCTTCACGACTCACGCCGCTCACGTGATGCGCCCGGCGCTCTGAATGTTTTTGTGCGGTCTCGGCGTGACACAAAGCTCCGCGATTGCGCTGCAACGAATTCGCCGCTTTAACTCTGTACTGGCTTGTCAACGCCTCATTGTTCTTGATAGCTATGCAATCCCCATTGATATTTCAGAGAAGGGCTGCAGGTTTGGGACGAGAAAGTCACGTTTCCTGTGCCGTCGGTCTTCCCTTTCACGAATGGCAACAATACCGTCGAAACATCGCCTGAAGCATCGGCCTTAAGGTCGCCTTCGTGCATTTCGGTTTCAGACGAGGCTTTCACATGAACAGTAGAATTGGCGGGAAAACCTGATCCCTGGAGCAACACCGCCTCAGCATGCTGAAGAAGCAATGTCTCCTCAATGGAGCACCCCTGATCGGTTCCTTTCACGGGAAACGGGATGACATAAAAGAACGCCTTCGATTGGCCATCGTCGGACACCAAAGAAAACCGTTTCGGCTCGCCTTTTGCGGCGATGACGCCCAAATCAAGGGGACTGCCCGAGGAGATTGCCTGCCCTGAATCATCAAGCGTAATCCCGTTCGCTGCGGTCATCGGCTGTAAATTGAAAGGCGTAACGACCAGACTGTAAACTTTTTCCTTTGGCATACCAGAAGTGAAAACTCGGTAAAACACAACCGTCTGCTGCCCGGTGGATTTGCGAGACGTTTCTTTCGTTGTGACGGACGCGCCGGGGCTGTTCATTTTTAGCCCCCAATTCATCTGAATATTCGCAAGACGCGAAGCGCTCTGTTGCGCGCGAGCGACTGCTTCGGGGGAGTTGTCTTGGGGTGAGTCTTGCGCACCCGCACCTCCACAAACCATCGCGGCGAACAATGTGACGATGACAAGGCGCATGACTACCTCCGGGTTGGCAAAGCCAGTGGCATGCAACAGCAGTGCGGAACGCCAGCCCTGAATCGCGGCGCCAGTCTAATATAAACGAAGCGTCTCTGAGAATAAAAAAATCAAAGTGGAAATAGCTAATCTGCGGACGAGCCGGCCGGCAAATTCTAATCCGTGGATGCGGGGGCGTGGGCGGCGCGCTGCGGAGCTGCGGCGCGGCGGCGGCGATGCTCGGCGGATGCGCCGATGAATGCGGCGAAGAGCGGATGCGGGGCGAGCGGCTTCGATTTGAATTCTGGATGGAATTGGCAGCCGAGGAACCACGGATGATTGGGGGCCTCGACGATTTCGACGTAAACGCCGTCTGGAGTCTTGCCCGTAATTTTCAAACCTGCTGTGGTGAGAGCCGGCTCGTAATCGCGATTGAATTCGTAGCGATGGCGGTGGCGCTCGGAAATTTCCGTTGTCCCGTACGCGTGCGCGGCGAACGAATCCGCATCGAGCTTGCACGGCCACGCACCGAGGCGCATGGTGCCGCCCATTTCGTCAACGCCGAGCAATTCGCGCAGTTTGTAAATCACGCGATACGGAGTCTGCGCGTCGAACTCGGTGGAATTCGCGTGCTGCAAACCCGCGGCGTGGCGCGCGTATTCGATCGTCGCGCATTGCATTCCCAAACAGATTCCGAAGAACGGCACTTTTTTCTCGCGCGCATATTGAATCGCGTAAATCATTCCTTCGATTCCGCGCTTGCCGAATCCGCCGGGAACTAAAATTCCGTCCATGTGCCGCAGATGCTCGGCGGCCATTTCGAGCGATTCGATGTCGCCCGATTCAACCCATTCGATGGCGACACGCGAGCGGTGCGCCAAACCGCCATGCATCAGCGCTTCGCGCAAACTTTTGTACGCGTCCTCGAGCTGCACATATTTCCCGACGACGCCGATGCGCACTTCGCCTTCAGGATGCTCGAGCTTTTCGAGCATCGCCAGCCACGGCGACATGTCGCGCGGCCCTGATTGCAAATGCAGCAAGCGCAGAATTTGCTCGTCGAGGCCTTCCGCAACAAGCGACATCGGCACTTCGTAAATGTTGCGCACGTCAGGCGCGGAAATCACGGCGGATTGATTCACGTTGCAGAAGAGCGCGATTTTCGCCTTCAGCTCCGGCGCGATCGGATGATCGCTGCGGCACAGCAAAATGTCAGGCTGAATTCCGATGCTCAATAATTCTTTCACGCTGTGCTGCGTCGGCTTCGTCTTGTGCTCGCCGGCCGTAGCGATGTAGGGCACCAATGTCAGATGAACGTAAATTGCATTTTCCGGGCCGAGTTCGAGGCGCATTTGGCGAATCGCTTCCAAGAATGGCAGCGATTCGATGTCGCCGACGGTGCCGCCGATTTCGACGATCACCACGTCC
>DATGJE010000254.1:0-9620 GCA_035295305.1 Candidatus Acidiferrales bacterium
ACTTCAGTCGTTTGGCCATCGAGTTTCCACGAGGAATGCCACCGGGAAGCGCGCTGGGCGGAGCCGCGTAAGCGGAATTCGCCGGAACGAACGCCGATCGCAAAAATCGCGGGAGAGAGCAAAATGGAATGATCCGTGAATAGCAGGGACGCGTGCCCCATGCGGATGGGCACGCGCACGCTGCCGCCGTCGAGTTCGACGCCATCGGAAGCCACAATTCCCTTCTGAATGCGCGGCGGCCAGCCGGACAGCGAGGCGTGCATGGTTGCCGTGCCGTTCAGAGCGACCTGTTCGGGCACGTCGCGATGGAAGGCGCGATACCACGTTAGTGCGTCCGCCATCGCAACGCCACTCGAAATAATTTCAAGCTGGGCGTTCTTGACCGCGGCCTGCATCGCGTCGGGTGCGCTGGTCCAGTTCATGGCGCCGGTTGCATGAATATTAGAGCGGGGCGCTTCGAGAACAGCTTGCGTCAACTCGAAACGGGATTCGTCAGGAGCCCACCGCGCCTCAACATTAAGATTGGCGGCGGGATCATCTGGACGGAGCGGCAAATCCCAGCGATGCAAACGGCGGAATTCCGTGTGCAGGGAAAGGTTCCAGTCATAGTCGACTGTCTTCGCCGCAAGCTGGAGCGAGAAAAGCCCACGCACGCCGTAATCATTTCCACGAAGCAATCGAAGAACGTCGGAGAGAGACGCGCCAGCCCAATTCAATTCAAACGATGCGGGCCGTAAGCGCGAAGAGGTGCCCCCGACAATGCCTGTCAAGCTGAGAACGCCTGCTTGCTGCACGACGACCGCGGCGCGAAAGGGTTGCGCTTGGAGGTTAATGCGCCAACTGCCCGGCGAAAACTGTTCGACGCTCCCTTCAACGTTGGCGAGCGCGAAAGGCAGTTTCCCAGCACCCTGTTTAAAATTCACGCGGCCGCCGGAAAGGTCGATGCGCTGCAAACGGAGCGAGGTGCGTGCCGGAGCGGGCGCGGTGGGAAGATTTCCACGCGGGCGCGGGAGCCACGATTCTAGATTCCATTCACCATCGGGAAGGCGCACAAGATTCAAGCTGGGGCCGCTGAGCGATACAGGCCCGAACTCGATGCGGCCGCGAAGCAGGGCGCCCCAGCGCAAACCAATGGCGAGGGAGTCTGCGCGAAGGAAGTATTCGTCGCCGAAGCGCGGGTCTTCGGCAACGGTGACGCGATCGGCTTCGAGTCGCGGCCCCGCAAGCATGCTGAACGAGTAGTGGGCTACATCGACAGGGCGACCGAAGGCAGCCTCGAGTCGGCGCGTGAGAGCGTGGTTCAGCCAACCAAACTCGAGAAGCAGCGAGAGGCCGTAGTCGAGCGCGAGAAAGGCAACGATCACAACCAAAAATCCTCGCAACCAACGATGCAGGCGCGGGGAGCCAGGAAATCGGGTTGGTCCACTGGCGTGCGGAGATCGGTTGCGCGCGGCCTCCGCCGTGGTCAAAACAGGAGGCGGCATCAGTGCACCTCGCGAAACATTCGGGCCCAGCGTGTTTCGGTGGGCAGGTACAGGAGCGTCCTTGCGGCATTTTCCAATGCATGCAGGAAATTTGCGGGCCTCGACTCGCCGTTCGCGGCATCATTCGTCTCGCCATTCTCTTCAATCGACCAATAGATGAGCAGCGGGCGGCCGGCAATTGCGTCGCGCGGAACAAACCCCCAGTAGCGGCTATCAGAACTCTGATCGCGATTGTCCCCCATGACAAAATAGTCGTTTGGAGGAACCAGGAGCTCGCCGTGATGGACGTCGTGGCGCAAAGCGTTCGCCCATTCGGGCCTGATTTCGGCCGCGATCAGAAGAACATCCGAAGGTGGGAAGTCGAACATATAGGGATCGGCGCTCGAAAGATTGTGGACAGCATAGGGTTCAACTAAGAGCGTATCATTGACGTACACCCTTTGGTCGGTGATATGCAGACGATCGCCGGGAAGGGCGATGACGCGCTTGACGTAGTACGGATGGTCTTCGTAGGGGTATTTGAAAACGATGACGTCACCGCGTCGAATCGGACGGTATGGGAGCAGACGATCGTACCAAGCACCGCGCCCGCCGAAGATGAACTTATTCACGAGGAGATGATCGCCGACGAGAAGCGTGGGCGCCATGGATGCAGAAGGAATCTTGAAAGCCTGAACGATAAAGGTGGTGCCGAAAACAGCAATGATAATCGTGATGAGGAGCGATGCGAGATAATCGCGGAGCGCGTCGTCTCCGTACTGGGCTGTGGGCGTTTCGGGAGAACCGGGTCCTTCCTGCGTCTCGACTGCTTCAGCCATGCGAAGTATCCTGCGGGGCACGTTTCGCGTCTTCTTCACGCAGCAAACCCAGAGCCAAAGCCGCAGCAGCCTGCTCGGCGGACTTCTTGCTATGACCCTCCGCCTCTGCCAGGATCCGGCCGGCCGCTCGGACGCTGACGCGAAAAGTTTTGCTGTGCTCGGGGCCTGTCTCGCGCACCACATGGTATTCCGCAAGACGCAATCCCCGGCTCTGAAGCCATTCCTGGAGCGCGGATTTGTAATCCGGATCAGCGAGCAATTCGGCAACCGACAGCGCATCGGTCAGCAGCGAACGCTCCACGAAGGTGGCGGCAGCGGCGAATCCCGAATCGCGAAAAATTGCGCCGACAACGGCTTCATAAGCGTCGGCGAGAAGATTCTGCTTTCTGCGACCTCCGGTTTTTTCTTCGCCCGGCCCCAGGCGCAGATGTTGTCCCAGCGCGAGCCGGTTAGCAGCCTCCTCCGCGCTTACAGCGCTGACGAGGCGCGCCCTGGCCTTGGAGAGGCTCCCTTCGTCCCAGTCCGGAAAACGAGCGACGAGAACGCGGCTGACCGCGAGGCCCAAGACGCTGTCACCGAGAAATTCGAGACGCTCGTTGCTTCGCGCGTCGGAATTAAATATATGGGAGCGGTGCGTCAGCGCTCGTTCGAGCCATTCGACACACTCGAATCGGTAGCCGAGTTTGTGTTCAAGATCACGCCGCTCCGCATCGGTCATGGACAAAATCGGGTCCCCGAGGACATTTAGGGCTTCGGTGGCTGAGGCTGGCTTCCGGCCTTAGCTTTCGCTTCCGCTGCCCCTTGCTTGCAACGGTCCTGCAACTGAGATGTGATTTGGGCGCAGCTATCGAAGGACTTCTCGGCATCGGAGAACTTATTCAGTTTTTCATCCTCCACGCCGAGGATGAAATAGTCAGTCGGGTCGGGGTGTGGGCTGCCTCCGGTGGCCTGGGTAAGTTCGGCGACCGAGTCACTATCCTTGCCTTCGCGGAAATAGACCACGCCAAGTCCGCTGTGAGCCTGGGAAACGGCGCTGGCCTTGGTGGTCGCGAATTGTTCGTCGGTTAGTTCGGCAGGTTTCGGCAAGGTCGCAAGGATTTCGAGCGCATGTTTTTCGTATTGTTCCGCTTTGGCAAGCTGGTCCGCAAAACCGGGCACCGTGGGATTGCCGCGCGGAATCACCCACCCGACAAGAGTGAGCACGGTCACATCGTTGGGATTGAGTTGCAAAGTTTTGTCGGCGGCAACGTACATCTTGTCGAGTTTCTGCCTTTCGAAATAGGCGTTCGTGAGGCGCGAATACACGACGACGAGGTAGCGGCTCTGCGGATAATTCTTGACGAAGTCCTCGCCCGCTTGGATTTGGGCATCGTAGTCGGCGGGAGCCGTCGGTTTCAACGCCACAAATGCCTTGTAAGCGGCCTCCTCCTTCGGATCGACCGCCGGGGCCGCTGGCGCTGCGGGCTTCTGGGGAGTTGGATTTTGCAGGGATGGCTTTTGGTCTTGCGCTCCCTGCTGCTGCGTTCCTTGCTGCTGCGCTCCCATGCCTTGGGCGCGTACTTGCGGCGCGGCCGCCAAGCAGGCGCACGCGGCTAACATTAGAGCAGTGATTCCCATTCGGTGTGTCATTGTTCTTTCGTCCTCCGATTTAAAATACTTCCCTCCGGGAACCGAATGGGTTCAACCGGCAGTGGAAATTCGTTCGGGCGTTTATTGCGACGGCGTCGACTGTACTGGGCGATACGGCTTGTCGATGCCCTGTTGCGCCGCCACGCGAGCCGCTTCCGGAGCGCCGTTTACGCCCAGCGCCGCCCGATACTCCTTTATGGCAGGCTCGCGCTCGCCCTGCAAGTCGTGAATGCGGCCCAAATAAACATGCGACCACGCCAAAATACTCGGACTCGGCGCTGCTGCCGCGCTTGAGCCAGGCGGCGGCATGCTCACAACCTGCTCGAAAAGATTTTCCGCCTTTTCGCCCTGGCCTTGCAAGACGGACGCGAGCGCCAGCCCATACAGGGCGCGAGGCTGGTTAGGATGCTCGTTCAGGATGCCCTGAAAAGTTGCGGCCGCGCCCGCTGCGTCTTGCAACGCGATTTGACGATCGCCACGCGTGAACTCCTGATCGAGCTGCGTTCCGGGGGCGTTCCCGCCGTTCTCTCCCTGAATACCGCCCGTCGGAACCACTTCTGTCGCGGAGGCGAATTGGAAATTTTGCAGACGCTTTTGTTCGGCAGCGACGTTGATTCCCTGAACGAGCGACGGAAAATACAAAGACATCGCCGGCTCGGACTTCTCAAAAACGATCAGTTGCTGATAGATGGGACGCACCAGAATGAAGCCTGTCCTGTCGTCCGCGGCCAGGGCTGATTCGAGTTGCTCGGCCGGCAGCTTGCGAACGCGCAACTCAACGGCGCGAACCAGGCACTCGTCGAACAATCCCACAAAATCATTTTGAAATGATGCCGGAAGCTGCGGCGCGCGGGTTGCAATGTCCAAAAGGGCGCGTCGCGTCGAAATAGTTTGTTGATACTTGAGCGTCAGAGGGTCAAGCAGAAAATGGAACATGGCATGACGAATATCGCCTAACGGCAACACAGGGCCCGGCCCGACTATAATCGAATAATGGTTACCGATGTTGCGAAAATTGACGCGCTCGCCCACCAGCGGTTCGACCAGAACCGTAAAAGTGCGGTCTGTCGGCGTCTGGATTTCGCGAAGGTAGGCCGTGCTTTCGAAAACAATCTGGCGCAGGGGACTTATGAGGCGCGCTACTTCGCGGTCCACTTCGGGTTCGACGCTGGCCCATTCGCGGTCGAGTTGCGCTTCTACGTATAGTTTGCTGAGAATTTCGCCAAAGCCGTCGATGGAGAGAACCGCGGGTGGTATTTCATCGTGCGATATGAGGTAGCGGAATCGCGGCGGCGGCCCGACGACAAGCGCAAAGGAAAGAAAGGGCGAGAGGGTCTCGTCAGAATTTGCGAATTGATGCTGCGCGTAAAACTGCCGCATAGCATCGGCTGCCGGGCCTTTCAATTGCAACATGCGGGCGCGGAGCGCTGCGTCCGCCGGATAAATGTCGAGCGTATTGGAATTCGCGTCGAAACCGGCGGCGTCCAGCGCGCACATGGTGGCGAAGAGTTGCTGGCTGGTTTCGACGCTGATGGAGCTGCTGACGGGCTGTTGTCGAGCAGGCGTTTGCGCCATCACGGACATGCCCACAAAGAGCACGGCCGCAATAAGAACTGACTCGCAAAGGCCCTGGCAAAGTTTTCGAATCGTCATGCGCTCAGTTCACTAACCTTAGGCGTTCGCGGGTGGGATGCGCGACCGCAGAGCTACCGTTGCTTATGGATGGCACCGATATGAAAGCACACTGTAGCGGGCTGGATGAACCGAGTCAAGAAACGTGAAAGGACAACAAACTAGCCGCGGACACGGATTTCGCTGAAGCTGAGGACCACGCGGCCGCCTGCCGTGGGCCGGCCGAAATTCAGTTCCGGGCGAAAACGCGAGAAGATCAGCACCTGGTCGATCTGATGACGAATCGCTGGATCGTTCGGCCCGGAGAGAATCTTATAGCCCGCGACTTGCCCTTCGGCGTTTAGTGTGGCTTCCACAAACAGCACTCCCACCCCGGAATAATTGCTGCTGCTGATAATGCCTGGAACCGGGAACGGCGCCAGACTCTCCAACTGCGCAGGCTGAATCAAATCCGTCGGGAGATCATTGGGAATGTTGCCAATCGGTATTCCGACGAACAAACTCTGAACAACAAAAACGAAGACGAACGCGGCGGTCAGGAACCCGCCGGTCGCGGGCACAGCCAGCGGCTGCAAAATATTCTCGAAGAAAACCCACGCCCGGCTGCGAAACGGATGACGGCTTTCCCGCTGAACCTGAATGCGCGAAGCTTGCACGCGAATGCGAGTGGCGAGATCAGCAGGCGGCGTGGCAGCCGTCGAATTCGCGAGCACGCGGGCGAGCCGCCGATAGCGCTCGAGATCGGTGCGGCAATCGGCGCATGAATCCAGGTGAGCGCGCACGCTCGAATGCTTTTCAGAGGAAGCGGCGCCGTCCAAATAGCCCGGCAAATGACGTCCGACTTCGCGGCAGGTCATTGGCATCCTCCGGGCCCGCTTCCCTGTCCGCGATTCAATACCATCGCGTACGAAACGAGGGGTTGCGGTTCACCAGCCGCGGATTGTGCAACATGCGCGGAAGCGACATGGCGTTCTGAACTCTTCTGCGCGGCCGAAACGTAAGAGTCTTTGTACGGAGCATGAAGAAGAGGCTCGAGAAGTTTTTTCAAGGCCCGGCGGCCGCGCAGAATGCGCGTTTTCACGGTCGCGACTGAAATTTCAAGCACTTCGGCCACTTCCTCGTACGAGAGTCCTTCGAGATCCCGCAAAATCACGGCGCTGCGGTAAGCCTCGGATAACTCGCCCAGCGCGGCGCGCACCGCCACCTGCGTTTCGCGCGCGGCGAGCTGATCGAAGGGTGTCGCTTCCAGATCCTCGATTTCCGTCGCGGCGTGATTCTCATCCGCGGGAATGTCGAGCGATACTTCATTGCGGGAGTGTCTGCGCCACCAGCGACGGTGATTGAGCGATTCGCGCACCGCGATGCGATACAGCCACGTCTTCAGCGAACTGCCGCGCCGGAAGCCGTGGATTCCACGAAAAGCCTTGAGGAAAACTTCCTGGGTGACGTCGGCGGCATCGCTGCGGTCGGCGAGGATGCCGTAAATTACGTTGTACACGGAGGCATGGTAATACGTGACGACCCAGTCGAACGCAGTATCCGACCCGGACTGCAACTCGGTCACGAGCCGCGTCTCGTCTTGGATCCAGGATAGCGTCTGCGCTAGATCAGACATTCCGCTGCCACCTAATCCAGGCCTGCCGCGCCTGAGCTGGCTGCAAAGAAGGCGCGTACTCTCTTAGACACCGCGCCAGGCCATTCTGTTCCCTGCAACTGCTACCAGTTTACCAGAAAACAAGGGGCAGTCACAGCCGCCAGAAGCTCCAGGAAAACGCCAAAACGCGAGAGACCGATTGTTGCGGCTTCAGAACCGCCGGTACCGGCGCCTCTGCCAAGCTGATGCGGTCTCCACGTGCGCTCTTTCAGCGGAACATTGGTCTACAGTGTCCTACTGTGAAAGATTTAGTAGGTCTACAGCAAACACAGGATGGCTATCCCGGTGTTTTCTCGGCATCGTGGCGATGTGGAAGTACCGTAATTTCAGGTCGGTGTCGTGCACAGGCGCAACCGAAGGCGAGTGTGACTTTTCAAGCCATCATGCTACGCGGCGCTTCCCGAGGTTGGTGAGAGGTTGGCGAACAGATGGAGGCGCTAGTGCAACCTGTGCGAATTCTCATCGTGGACGACCACGAAGTAATGCGCGGCGGCTTGCGGTCATTGCTGGGATCGCTTCCGGAATGGGAAGTCTGCGGCGAGGCGGTGGATGGTCTCGACGCGGTCGAGAAGGCGAAGGAACTGAGGCCGGACGTGGTCGTTCTCGACATCAATATGCCCATCCTTAACGGGCTGGAAGCTGTTCGCCTGATTAAGAAGGAAGTTCCGCAGACGCAAGTGGTGATGTTGAGCCGGTATGAAGCCGCCGAGATGCGCGCGAGGGCGTTGGAAGCCGGCGCGTGCGAGTATGTGCCAAAGTCCCAGAACCTTGCGCGCGAGCTGCTCGCGGCGATAGATGAAATCGTGCGCGAACGCTGGATGTCGAATCCGCACGCGCAGGTTTCGTCGACGGAGACGTCATCCGAAGTGGCCCCGCCCGCTGGAGCAAAAGCAGAGAAGGTCGGCGGGGCTTAATCCAAGCTAGCCCCAAGCCGCGAGCCTCAATTGAAGCATCGTTGATTCTGCCGCCTGCAAACGATCCTCAATACCTGTCTAGTTTTATTCTTCTCCAGCGTACGCTCTTGCCCACACTACGACGACTCGAACGTGAAGCCGCCCGAGGTCTGGGAAACGTGGCGAATCAGTGGGTTTGACGCTGCGCGCTGCGCGGTGCTATAAAAGTTAGCTGACGTTCTTTCCGGTGGGGCCGTGGCGCAGTTGGGAGCGCGCCTCGATGGCATCGAGGAGGTCGTGGGTTCGAATCCCATCGGCTCCACCAAATTTCAAGATACGGGAGTAAATCTGAAATCGCTGCGATGGCGCGTCGCTTGTGCCCTGAGGCGCCCGAGGCTCTCTCGTTGCGACGTCGTTGCCGGCAAAGTATACTGCGACAAATCACTCTCCCGCGAGGTGCTTGCACGGTGGTAGGAAAGTCATTGGGGAGATGGGCCAGAGTTATCGTTCTTTGCGCAATGGTCGCTGCTATCCCGAGAGGCGTCGCAGGGAGACTAACGCAAGCGCAATCGAGCCAGCAAGTGCAGGACCTTTTCACCGACAGCAAGGGGAACAAGGTTGCTAGTCTGACGATTTTTTCCGACCGCAGCGAGACACTCGAATTGCTGAACTCAAAGGGCGACGTGTTCGCGCGGCTTTCCGACCGCGACGGCTTTGCACACTTCGACATGCTCTCCACGAACCAAAAAACGGGGATTTTCGCTACGGCGAAGAGCGCGCTGAAAATCACAGCTATTCATCCGAACGAAACCGAACGAACCGTGGTTGACGACCAAGGTTTTCTGGGCGCGACTTACTCGCATCCTGCAACCTTCTCTGCCTTGAGAGTCACCATGCGCGCAGCCGTTCCCATTACGGCCCCGGACGGGACGGACGTTGGCCTCGTGGGTTACAGCAATGGAAGCTTCGCCCCGGAAGAAGGAGTCACTCAGGTCTTCGACATCGTGATCCGGCTCCTCGGCCCTTCCGGCGGCGAGTGGTGCTATGTGAAAGTGCACGGAGGCACATTTCAGTCTTCGGATAAGACTCTGCAGCCGATGGTCCAGGTTCCGAGGTACACGGTGGACCTGTATGACGCCCGCGGCTTCACTAGGGTGGAGGCGACGTATTTTTTGTTTGGCTTCCCCGTGGGAGTCCCGGGCCTAATCAACACCAGGGTATTTCTGAGCGATCCAAACGACACAAGAGATTTCCGGCAGCCGAAAAAAGCTGAGTCTGTAGACCCGGCAACTCTGACACTCGTTCCGTACCGCATTTTTCCCAGAGGTTCCTTTTCCTGGCTCAGCGGCCCGGACGCGGGATTTTCTCCACCGCTGCGGCTCATCGACGAACGTGGAAACACGATCGCCACTTACGACACAAAGTGAAGGCGAAGCACGACTCTTTACTCTGCGGCGGATTTGAAGGCGGCTGCGGCGTCTTCGGCGCGGTTATACACGTCGAAAACCGT
>DATGJE010000255.1:0-5340 GCA_035295305.1 Candidatus Acidiferrales bacterium
GCATGCCGCAAACGCTTCGGTTGAAGCGTGCGGGTTCAATGTCCGCCTTGGCGGCGAAGCGCGCAGGCGCAAATTAGCGCAACCTTTTGAAAAGAATGGTAGGCCCGTGCGGGCTCGAACCGCAGACCTCTACCGTGTCAAGGTAGCGCTCTAACCAACTGAGCTACGGGCCTAGAACTTCCGAACATTTTAGCACATCGGCCACAATCATCATCCGCGCGCTCTTTTTACGCCGCGCGCTCCACCACCACCGCTGTCCCGTACGCCAGCACTTCCGTTACGCCTTGCATGATTTCGTTCGCGTCGTAACGCACGCCGATAATCGCGTTCCCGCCGCGCTCCGCCGCATGCTCCATCAACAGTTCCAGCGCATCCTCGCGGGTTTTCTCGCACATATCCGTGAACAGCGTAATATTTCCTCCCACAATCGTTTGCAGCGACGCTCCAATATTTCCAAAAATGCTTCGCGAACGCACAATGATCCCGCGCACCAGCCCCAGCGTTCGCACAACGCGATATCCCGGAAGCTCGAACGCGGTCGTCACCATGCCCATATCCACTCGTCCGTTCACATTGCCTCCCTATCCAACGCAATTTGGCCCGTGCGCCGCACTCGCCCCCTACTGATTCACCACCGGTATTTCCACATTCGACGGATATTTCCTCGAACGATAAATCCGCTGTGTCGCCTTGATATAATCACTGGCGGTCGCCTTAAAAATGTTCGGCACAAATTTCTGCGGGTTGCGGTCGATAATCGGAAACCACGTGCTCTGCACCTGCACCATGATGCGATGTCCCTTCAAAAAACAATGATCGTTCGTGTGCAAATCAATCGTGTATGGACTCACTTGATTCGGCACAATCGCTTCCGGTTTTTCGAAGCTGTTGCGGAAACGCCCGCGAAAAACCTCATCGGCGACCATCAACTCATATCCGCCCATCGAAGGCTCCGCCGTATATTCCTCCGGATACACATCGATCAGTTTCGCAATCCAGTCGCTGTCGCTTCCCGTCGTCGAAGCATAAAGATGGGCGGTAATATCACCCGCCACGCACACATCATGGTCCAGCGCGCCTGTTGACCAGTTCACCGTATCCGGCCGCGAATCCACGAACCTCTGATCCTCCACCAGCCACGTGTACCAACGGCTGCCTGGTCCGTATGTTTCCTCCACGGGACGATGACGGTACGGCACCGGATGCGCCGGATCGGAAATGTAACTATCGAAAGCCTCCGCGCCCGTTTCTTCCGGCGCATCGAACGACAATTTTCCGTCCGCAGCAAAATAAAGCCTCTTTGCGGTCACGTTGCTCGTTGGCGGCCAAGCATCGAACGGCACCCATGTGTTCGTCCCCGTCTGAAACGTCAGCGCTTTCTTGAACGGCAACTCGCCTTTGTCCTTCAGCCAGTGCGCGAACCACTTCGCCTGCACATTCGCGCGAAAATATTTGCTCGTGGCGCTCCCGAATTTGATCCGGCCCAGGCTTTCTCCATCGCTGCGCGACCATCCGCCGTGATTCCACGGCCCCACCACCAGATAATTCAAATGGTCGGTGTCGTGTTTTTCCAGCGTCTCGTAAATCTTCACCGGCCCGTAGAAATCCTCCTGATCCCACCATCCCGCGACGTTCAAATCCGGTACCGTCAAATGCATGTCCTTCAAATACGGATAAAACGCCTGCTTTTGCCAAAAACTGTCGTAGTTCGGATGGTTGACGAAGTCTTCCCACGTGGGCAGCTCGCCGTGCAAATAATTCTTGTCCACGTTCCCAAGCGGCCCCAGCGCCAAATACCATTCGTAGGTGTCGTATTTGTCGAAGTGAAAAATGAAATTCGTTTTTCCCGTTTCCATCATCGCCGCATATTCGAATCCATAGCTCAGCCGGAAAGCGCCGTTATGGTGGAAATCGTCGCCCAAAAACATATCCGCCGGCGACGCCTGCTCGGACACCGCCTTCAGCGCCGGATGCGGCTCCAGCAGCGCCATCGCGGTCAGCCAGCCGCCGTACGAAATTCCCAGCAGCCCGGCGCGTCCATTATTGTTCGGCACATTCTTGAGCAGCCAGTCAATCGTGTCGTACGTATCCGTCCCTTCATCAATAGACTTCGCATCGCTGCGATCGCGCGCCGGCCGCTGCATCACGAATTTCCCCTCCGACCCATATCGTCCGCGAATGTCCTGCATCACAAAGATGTAGCCTTCCGGAATCATCTGCTGATAAATATCAAACAACCTGCTGTAGCCCTTTTCATCGTCATTCGTTCCATACGGCGTGCGCGTAATCAGGAACGGCAGCTTCTCCGTCGAATTCTTCGGAACATAAATCTCCGTGTGCAGTCGCACGCCGTCGCGCATCGGAATCATCGCGTCCTGCTTCGTGTACAGCGCGCTCACGTCAATCAACGCCGTTTGCGCGCGCACCCCGCGCACGTGCACCCAGCCCGCCCACACTCCCGCAATCCCCGCTCCGGCGCACACAATCGCTGCAATTCGCGTCCGTCTCATAATTTTCCCCGTTTCCTGAATTCCGCCGAGCCTACCACACAAATCTCACCCTAGGGCGCGGAGGCAACCTTCAGATCATTCCTCTGAGCCGCTTGACGTAACCGCGAATAACGTCACGCCCCTGCTCATTACAATATTCATGCGGACGATTTGAAGGAAATTCCTGACTCAAACCAGCACACCGCATTCGAATTTCTTCAAGGAACTCATCTTCAAAAGACATCCCTAAAGTAAATCCGTCCCACTCCAACGGACGACCCTTGCCGTCGAGGAAATTCTCAAGGATTTGGGCTGCTTCTTGGTGACTCAACTTATACTTTTTCAGCCAAGGTGCCATCGGTCAGTCTCCAGCGAGCTTTGTAGCGCAGAGCTTCGCGATTTTGCGAAGTTCTGCGGCATTCGCCTGTCATTCTGAGCCTGAAGGGCGAAGAATCCCGCCTCGACAAAAAAGACCCCTTAGACCATCACAATTTTCAGCTTCAACACGAAACGCTTGTTTGAAATTCCTTCCTTTCGCGCGCTTCACCAGCGCGATGTAGTCAAGCCGCTTATTGGCCGCCACCTGCATCTTCCTTCAGCAACTCCCTGCGATTCTCCCTCAAATCTGTCCCGCTCCGCCCCGCCGGATACGGCGTGTCGTCTCCCACCAGTCCCTCCCACACAATCCGGTTGAACTTCGCCGGATCAACGCGATCCTCAACCGAAAAATCCATTCCCTTCGTCTTCTCCGCCCAGTACGCCACATCATGCCGCGGCTTCGCGTAATCTCCACTTCGCGCCGCACCACCCGCGCCCGCAATCGGCAACTGCGTGCTCCGCAGCACCTCCGGCACGACCGCCGTGTACGTCCACGGCTTATATTCCGTCGTGAACACATCCGCCATGGGTTCGATCACGTCGTCATTGATTCCCATCGGCTTCATGCCCAAAATATCCTCCATCGTCCGCAGCATGTTCACCGTCGTGTAATGCGTCGACACCACCGCGCCCTGCTTCACGTAAGCGCCGGCAATCAACCCCGGACTGCGATGCGCGTCCACATGGTCCGGCCCGTTCTGCGCGTCATCTTCCACGATGAAAACCACCGTGCTGTTCGCAAACGGACTGTGCGCCACATCCTCAATCAGCTTCGCAATAGCATAGTCGTTGTCGCCCATCTCCGCTTCCACCGTCCCCGTTCCGTCGATGGCGTCCGCGAAATCTCCAAAGTGGTCGCGCCCCAGCCTCACTAGTTCCAGATTCGGCATTTTCCCGCTGGCCACGTAACCGTCGAACTCGCGCTTCCACTCCGAGTGGCGCCAGTAATCCGGAAATTTCAAGTCAAACCCTCGGAAATACGGGTCGGTCACGTTCATCAGAGCCGCCTTATCCGGAAACGCCACGCGCGTTTTCGACTTGTACGGGTCGCGAATCAGCGGAATCAGCCCCTTCTTCGCTGTGCCGGAAAAATACCGTCCGCCCTCGAGAAAAAATCCGTAATTCCGCAGTGACAATTTCGCCCGCAGCGCCGCGTCCCACAGATATCCCGTTCCCGCTTCGCCGCCGGGCCCGTCCGGAGCGTCCACGTCATTCGTCCCCGGCAGTAAATCATCGTCGTCCGGCGTATCGCGATTGTCCTTCCTCCGCGCGCTCGGCGACGCAATACCCACATTGATGTTGCGGTTCTCGCCTTCGTAGTCATACGTCAGCCCGCGTCCTGCATAATTCACCGGATAAGTATTTTCCACCACGTCCGTCGCCCGCGCCGCCGTAGACCAGTTCCAGCCCTCCCCGCTCACGTCGCCGCTGCAATAAAAATTGTCCAGGTCCACGAATTGCTGCGCGATCTGATGATGATTCGGACTGATTGCCCGCCCCAGCACCGCCAGCTTCGGATCGCCATTGCCTTCCGGCAAATCCCCGAGCACCTGATCGTACGTGCGGTTCTCCTTGATGATGTAAATCACGTGCTTGATGTGCGCGTGCAAGAACGCCATCGTTTTTTCGTTTACGGCCCGCTGTGCATCGCTCACGTAATGATCGTTCTCCGCCACCTGCTTCGTCAGCGATGCGAGTTCGCTTTCTTGCGGCGTCGGAATCGTCTCGAACCCGCCTTTATTCAATTGCAAAATGTATTCGTTCTGCGCGTAGCACTTGTCCAGCCCGCCGCGCGCTATCGACGTCGTGTTTCGGCACCCCTCCGGATTCGGCCCCGACAAGCTCTTCGTATCCGTCACGTACAGCATTTTCCCATCGCGGCTCACGCTCACCGAACTCGGATACCACCCCGTGGGTATCAGCCCAGTTACGGCGTTTTTTGCCGGCGTGGAAGTTCGGTCGGTGAAAATCCCATGTAGATCAGCCACCGCGATCGAATTCGCTCCTCCATTTGTCACGTAAAGTGTTTTCTCGTCCGGTGAAAGCGCCAGGCTATTCGGATTGCCCCCCATCAGCTCCCGCGGGTTCGAGAAAACGGCGTGCGGTGCCGTCGTGCTAAGCGGCCCGAATCGAAAGCCCGACGTTGTATCAATCACCTCTACGGCATCATCCGTCGCCAGCGCCGCGTACAAATATTTCCCCTCCCGATCCAAAATCATCTTCCCCGGCTCGCCCGGCACGGCAATCCGCTTCGTCACCTTCGGCTCGCCCGAAATATCCAGCACAACAATCTGCCGATCCCGCGGGCTCGACACATACGCCGTATCGTTCCCCTTCGTCACCACCCAAAACGGAAATTCTCCCCCTGCCACTCCGCTTTTCTTTGGGTCGTTTTTCCCCGGCCGCAAATCCAGCTCCGCAATTTTCTTCCGCGCCGCCAGATCAATCTCACTCACCGAATCATTTTCGAAAT
>DATGJE010000256.1:0-5602 GCA_035295305.1 Candidatus Acidiferrales bacterium
GTCCGCTTGAAGCGAAAGACGCGGAATCGCTCCCTTACCTCGACGCCGTGATTCGCGAATCGCTGCGTCTTTACCCGCCTGCATACATCGTCGCTCGCGTGGCCATCGAACCATTTGAATTGGGAGGTTATTCGTTCCCAGCAGGCACCACGCTTCTGATGTCGCAGTGGGTCATGCATCGCGACCCGCGCTATTTTCCCGAGCCGCTCGCGTTTCGCCCGGAGCGTTGGCTCGACGGTTTAGCCGCGCGTCTTCCCTCGCACGCATATTTTCCATTCGGCGGCGGGCCGCGCCGTTGCATTGGTCAGGGATTTGCTTTGATGGAGGCGTCTCTGGTTGCGGCGACGCTCGCGCAGCGCTTTCGCTTCGAGTTGGACCTGGGACAAACAATCGTGCCGGAGCCGCTCGTCACGCTGCGCCCGCGCGGCGGCATCCGCATGCGCATTCATTCGCGAGCCCCTCGGGTCTGAAAAAAGGTTTTCTACAAAGGGCTTAAACTAGACTGACATGTCAGTCTAGTCTCACTTTTCGTGTCATTTTACGAATTCAGGCTGCTTGCCTTGGCCCCACGGATCGTACGTCAATGCATAATTCACGCGCTCGGCCAGCGGCGGATGATCGTACAGCCACAGCCTGATGAAGGAATTCGGTTGTGGATCCGCCAGGTCCACTTCGCCAAGAATCTGAAAAGCCCCCGCGGCCACTTGCTTTGAATCGGGAATCAGCCCGTGCGTCACTTCCAGTCCGTACTGGTCCGCCTGATGTTCAATATGCCGGCTGAACGTGTTCGCCGCCGGCGAAGCGATAAATCCCAGAATCGCGAACCACAAAAGCAGCACCGGCAGTGACGCCCAATCATCCGTCCCGCGAATCCCCCAGCGCCCGCTCCATCGTGAAAGAGTCCATAACATTCCTTGAAAGCCGAAGTAGAGCAGCACGAGCAACAGGATCGCGCCGAAAACCAATCCTTTGTACACATGCCCCAAAACGTAGTGTCCCATTTCATGCCCGAACACGAACATCGTTTCCGGCACGGTCATTTTCGCAATCGTCGTGTCCCAAACCACCACCCGTTTCGACGCGCCAAATCCCGCCACATAAGCGTTCAGGTCGTTTCCTTTTTCGCTTTCGTTCATCCAGAACATGCGTTCCGGCGGAATATCCATTCCCGCTCGTTGCACCACTTTTTCGAGCGCCACCACCAGCGCCGGATCCTTCGTCTCGAGCGGCACGAATTTGTTGAACAGCGGCGCAATCACCAGCGGCGCAAGGAAATTCGCGATAAACAGAATCGGCAGCGCTGCCAGCCAGAAGTAAAACCACCAGCGTCGCGGGCTGTGCCGGATCACTGCATAAAGCACCCACACCAGAATTATTCCAATGACGAAGAAGACGAGTTCGAGCTTTGTCCAATCCCACGCCCACGAGCCCCAGCCCTGCACCGAAATTCCATAGCTACGCGAAAGCCAGTGCCCGTACATGTCCGTCGGCAGTCCCAACACCGCGATGGTCAGCAGCAGAATCGGCGTGAAAATCACCGCCTGCAAGAATCGAACCTTCGTGGCGCGTTCAGCCCAATCGCGATATTTCGGCGCGAGCCTCCAAGCGAGCACAAGCAGCAGCACGATAACGCCCCACACGAAGCCGACGAAGTACAAGATGTATTGCGCGCGTGAGTATTTCACCGCCTTCTCATAAAGATCCGGCGGCAGCGTGTAGGCCTTCACTTCGGACTGTGCTTTTTCCGTTTGTGTTGTCGGAGAAGAAGACGCCGGAGGCTGCCTCTGCTCCGGCGAATTTGCCAAAACCGCCGCCGAGCTTGAAATCGCCGCTCCGCTGGGTGCCGCGCCCATTGCCGCAGTCGCTGCAAACAGAACCAGAAGCGCAAGTGTCGCCAGAAATTTCAGGGTCCTGAATCCAGTCACCATTTTCCCTCCGCTGGACGATGTGTCGCAGGCCGCTCAAACTTCCGCGGGATTATCCTCCCAGCCGCCGCCTCTCACAAGCGCTATCGTTCGACAGGCATCGCTTTCGCTCGTGTCGCCGTCTAATGGGAGCAACGAAATGAAACGGATCATGTCCATTTTCGCGTCCGCATTGCTGGCGTTCGCCGTCGGCGGCGCAACTTCTCCGGAGGCGCTTTCGCGTAGCGCCCCGCCTGCCACGCAAGCCCAGTCACAAAATACGTCCGTGCCTCAGGCCGAAAACTCCTCCACTTCGGTCGCCGCGCTTGTTGGCAAGCGCCTCTCTTTTGAAGAGATGCTCCCCGCGCTTCCCCGGCGAGTGGAGTCCAAGTCAAGCGCGCCGGGCGACATGGTTAATTTGCTGATCGTCGGCTCGAAGGAGCAAATTGCTGACGCGTTTCAGGCCGCCGGCTGGCTCCAGCCCGATAAGACCACGCAAGACGCCATCGTCCACGCCATTCAGGAGACCATGGCGCACAAGGCCTACGCCGAAATGCCCATGAGCCAGCTCTATCTTTTTGGCCGCACGCAGGATTTCGGATTCGTCGACGGCATGCCCATCCAAGTCGTCGCCGAACGAAACCACTTTCGCGTGTGGCGCACACCCTGGCTCGATTCTCAAGGACGCACCGTCTGGGCGGGCGCTGGCACGCATGACGTAGGCATCGAGAAAGACCAATCGGGCACGCTGACTCACCGCATTGACCCCAACATTGATACCGAGCGTGATTACATTCTTCAGACGCTCGAAGACGCGGGAAAAGTCGCCACCACGGAATACCTCACGCCCGCTGATCCGGTGCGTCAGGCCGTCACAGCCACCGGCGACGCCTATCATTCCGACGGCCGCATCCTTGTAATTATCTTAAGTAGCAGCGCATCCTCTCACGCGAGTTGACGCCGAACCTCGCAATCGCATCTATAATTTTAGCGCTGACGGGCGTACGCTTGAGCCGGAGCGGTGAGGCGAAGGGCCAGGTGCCTTTTTGAGCGCGTCCCGCAACCTACTCTGGCCCGGACTTCACGATGCGGCTAGCATAGGGTAGGGCGGTTCCGAGGAAAAACCATGAAACGTGCCATGAGATGCGCGAATATTGCAGCACTGCTGATCTTTGTGCCCGGGATTTCCTCCGCGGGATTTGCAGCCGCGCCTCAATCGAGCCAGCAGTCGAGCCAATCCGTCGCCGCCGCTGCGCGCAAAGCGCAGGAAAAGGAGAAGGACGCGCCCAAGGCGAAAACTGTCTGGACCAATGACAACATTCCGAATACACCGGGAGGACTAAGCGTTGTCGGACCACCCGCGTCTTCGTCTGCCTCAACCTCAGCAACTTCCGCCGAGTCTGCCCCAGCCGCTGCGAATACCAACGCGCCGACAGAGGCTGACAAGGAAAAACTCGCACCGGAGCGCGCCAAAGCCGCAAGCGATCTCGAAGACGCAAGGAAGCAACTCGACAGCGTCAAAACCGATCTCGATATTGCCCAGCGCGAATACAATCTGGACTCCGCGCAGCTTTATAGCACTCCGGACTATTCCAAGGACCAACAGGGTCAGGCGAAAGTCGACGCGGAAAAGTCCGCCATCGCTACCAAGCAGCAAGCCGTCGACGCGGCGCAAAAGAAAGTCGACGACCTTGAGAAACTCCTGAAATCTCTCGGCGGAGAAGAGAAGCCGGCGCCACCACCGGCCCCCGCGCCCGCCGCCCCGTCGCTAAAACCCTAGAACACTTCCTCGCTGATTTTCCTGAAGCGTTGCACGCAAAGGGTGTGTTCTCTCCTGGGCGTGACCCTCGTCCCGGAGCGATCCGCAAGCCTCCGCAAGCGCCCCACAATATATAGTGCACCTTTCCTCTTGACACACTAGGCTGCGCAGCTCAGAATCGTCGCAGATTTTTCAGCTTGGACACGGGGATCGCGGCGCAAAGCTCGTTCGGCGCCGCCAGATAAATTCGCCAGCGGAGTTTCGCGAATTGAATCCGGCACTTTGAACGTCGCCCATTGCTTCAGGAGGTTACACATGGCATTTCTGCCGGGCCGCACTGTGCAGTGTGTAAATCCAGAGTGCGCCGCACGTGGGCACTGGCTCCGCGTCGAAATGGCGCCCGCCGAGCGCTGCTCGAATTGCGATTTCCCGCTTCACAACGTGCCGCCGCCGCTGCCCACGCGCTTCCGAATGCGCCCCAGGCCCCTCATCAGCTATCGTCCCCGCCCCCGCTGACCGGCCCGGCGTTGGCAATCTGTTCTGTGGCTCGCTTGTCCCCGCACGCGCTAAGCGCCGCGCGCGTTAACGAGTCATGTTCCGCGATCTGAGCGGGGCGCGTCAGCAATTTATTACGGACTTGGTTGCGGCCGAATCGTCCCCGCAGCCGTCGTGTGCCGCGGAGTATTCGTCAACCCGCGCAAAACAAAAAGGCCCCGATTCCCCGGGGCCTTTTTGCGTTTCCGAATTACCCACGCACTAGAACTGATAACGCAACCCGAACTGCATCACGCGTGGGTTGGTCAACAGGTGAGTGTAGTTTCCAAATGTGTTGGAATTGCCAGTCGCGAGCGAGGCATTCTGCACGTTGAACCGTTTTATGTTGAATGTGTTGAATGTATCCCACGTGAATTCGAGTTCATGTCGATCATTAAAGGGCATCTTCCAGGCCTTGGTCAGTTCGAGATCGGCGGATAAGAAACCGTCACCGCGAATCTGGTTGCGAGCGCCGGAGAATCCCGGCAGCGGCACCGCAAAATCGTTGACCGCAGCTGGCCCGTTCGGGAACATATTGTAGAGCTTCCCAACACCGGCGCCTTCGTCGAACAACGTCCTGCCCGTATTGACCTTGGAAACTGCGATGGCATTGCCGGTGAGTTGCCAGTTCGTTTCAAAGCAGAAGCATGTTCCGACGTTGACTGGGAATCCGCTTGACCACCGCGTCAGCCCGGAAATCTGCCAGCCGCCAATGGCTGCATCGAGTCCCTTGCTGATCCCGCTCGCATAGGCGTGGCCTATCCCAACCGGTATCCCCCACACCCATTCGGCGTTGATTTGGTGCCGAAGGTCGAAGTCGGATGGGCCTCTCAATTGGTTCGGCGACCACGAATTGATGACGTTGCCGCCCAAGCCGCCCCACTCGCCTACGCTTTCGGCATCCGAAGCGTCGTCGATTGATTTCGAATACGTATAGTTGAAGTTGAATTGCAATCCCTGCGCCATCTGCTTTTTGAGTGTTACTTCCAAAGCATTGTAGGACGACGTGGATATGGACCGCCATGCGTAGAGCGATGAGTATTGTCCGTCGAACCACGTGAACTCCCCTGGCGTGGGGAAATACGTGTTGACCGGGTTGCCGTTCGAGTCCACGTTCGTCCCGGGAACGCCATTCACGTCGAAGACAAAGAGCGCTGAAGTCTCATTGAACGAGTTGCAGAGATAGGTTTGATAAACCATCTGCACGGGATCTGTAGTCGGGGCAATCGGATAACCGTTCTGAGTGTTAGGGTTGAACCCGCAAACTTGCTTGGCCGGATTCGAACTGAGCAGAGAGCCATAATTGTACTGATCGCCGCTGTTTACGGGACTAATCAAATCCTGCCAGTAGGCCGCCGTGGGTCCGATCGTGGCGGAGGTTACTGTTGAAGGATCCGTACCGTTG
>DATGJE010000257.1:0-10839 GCA_035295305.1 Candidatus Acidiferrales bacterium
CCATCGGACGCGAATACGAAACAGAAGCTGTGGTGCGCACTACGTCTCCCGGTTCGAGCGCTTCCGGATGCGTTAATCGTCCGACGGAAACTTGCGAGGCCCAGTTGGGCGTTGGGAAAACAGAAAAGCGCGCGGCCCAGGAATCCATCGCACCTGTGGCTATGTTCCAGCGGTTCTCATTCGGTTCCGCGCCATGAAAACCGCTGAGTTCGAGACGGACAATTTTGTGCTTCACGTCAATCGTAGCAACTTCGTACGCAATATGACTCGAATCCTCCCAATGATGGCCGATAGGCGCCTGCGGAAGTTCCGCAGCCGACGCGCGATGTGGAAACGCGACCGGCCCCAGCGCAGGATCGCCGACGGGCGCGAAATAAGCTTCCAGAACGGTGTTATCGCCTGCGGGGTGCGCGTAGTGAACGCCGAGGGCCATCACCAAATTGTGCGGATGCTGCCCGTTCTCGATTGGCTCGCCAAAGGCAGTCTCGCCGGTCTGGAAAAGCAGCGGATACTCGCGCTCGCTGACTGTTGCAGGCTCGGCGCTGAGCATTACGTCGAAGAGAAAACTGCCGCGTCCGACGGAGTGCTGTGCCGTGCCCATAAAAACATTCGTCGAATAAAATTTGTCCCCGCCGCGCGGGCCCGATTGCTGCGTGTTGGTGATAAATCCGTTCGCCATAAACGCCAAATTCCAGTTGCCGGCCATTACCATGCGCATGGGCATGGCGGAGGACAATGGATTCATGCTCGTGCCCGACACTTCATTCGTCAACATTTCCGCCGCCGCATTCGACGGCATCGCCATGCCGTTCATTCCTGCCGTCTGAGTGCTTTGCGACGCGTGCCTCGCGCCCGGAGCATTTTCTCTGTTCGTCGCAGTCGCCGCTGCAGTGAAATTTGCCATGCATGCGATGGCGCACTCAGCAGGCATCATCTCTCGCGGAAAGCAGCTAGAATTGGCGTAGGCTGGGAAATCGAACAGAAGAAACGCAGCGGCAATAGCGGATATTACAGCGCACGTTTTAGAACTCAGACCGTACCGATGCGGTCCTCGCGATTGGGGTTTCATTATCTTAATTCTTACTGAGGAGAGAGTTGAAGTATGCGGTCATTTCCGGGCTGGTCCAGTCCTGCGCGCCCACCAGCTTTCGAGCAATTTTGCCCTGCCGGTCGATAATGTAGGTGTCCGGATACATCGAAGTCCCGTAGCTCAGCCCAATCTCCGACAGATTGCCTTTCTCCGCGGGATCGCGATAAGTCGGAAAAATCACGCCATGATCCTTCAAAAACTGTTCATACGCGGCGGCATCCGTGTCTGCGCTGATTCCCAGCACCACGCCGCCCCTCGGCGCGATTTCGCGTTGCAGCGCGATCAGTGAAGGTGTTTCCTCAACGCACGGCGGGCACCACGTGGCCCAGAAATTCAGCACCACCACTTTGCCGCGCAAGTCGGAAAGCTGCACCGGCTTCCCATCCTCCACGAACGAAAACGGCTTGGCAGTCGATCCCGCTAGGCTCGGCTCGCCCTGATTGTAGCTGGGGCTCGCAAACAGGATCAGCAATCCTGCGACAGCTCCCAGGGTAATTCCCGTAAAAATCTTTCGCCTCATTGTACGCTCGGCGTTTGGTTCGGTCCGAATCCCGCACCCCTATGATATATTTTTCATGCATTTTCGGCCATTCGATTCGCAATCTCTTCCGCGAATCTCGCCATGCCTCAAATTTCAGCCATCATTCCCGCGCGCAACGAGGAAGACAATATCGAAGCATGCGTCGCAAGTCTCGCCACGCAGCCGGAAATCGCCGAAATTATCGTCGTCAATGACCAATCCACGGATCGCACCGGGGAAATGCTCGCGCGCCTGTCGCGGACTGTGCCCAAGTTGAAAATCCTGGAATCGACCTCGCTGCCTGCAGGCTGGATCGGCAAAAACCACGCAGCGTGGCTGGGCGCACAAGCGGCAAACGGCGATTGGCTGCTTTTTACCGACGCCGATACGGTCCATCTTCCAGGCTCGGCGCGTCACGCTCTTGACGACGCTCACAACTTTGACGCAGCGCTCGTCTCCTATTCGCCCGAGCAAATTACGCGCTCCATTGCGGAGCGCGCGTTGATCCCCTTCGTCTATTGTTGTCTCGCCCGCAAGTTCGACTTCGCGCGCGTGAACGATCCGTCGCTGCCCGACGCGGCCGCGAATGGACAGTTCCTAATGATCTATCGCGACGCGTACGAAAAGGCCGGGGGCCATCTCGCCGTAGCTAATGCCGTGCTCGAAGACGTGGCACTGGCGCGTCTCGTAAAACAATCAGGCTCTCGCTTGCACTTTGCGTCGGGGCAGGGAATTGCCCAAACGCGCATGTACCGGAGTTTCGCCGCCATGTGGCAAGGCTGGACGAAAAATCTTTATCTTCTTTTGGGTGGCACGCGAAAAGGCATTTTGCAAGAGCTCTTGCTCGCGTTCCCGCCGGCGATATTTTTAATCGCCGCCGGAATTATCATGCGGGGAAGCGCAGGGCTGTGGCTTGACGCGCTTGGAATCCTGTGGCTAGTCGGATGCCACATCGCGTACGGGCGCGAACTTCGCCGGAATCGTTATTCCACGCGATTCATCATATATTATGTACCTGGAGTGTGCCTCTACGCCGCCGTCGTTGCCGCCTCCGGCTGGAAATACTGGCGCGGCAAAGTCCTATGGAAGGGCCGGGAATATCCCGTAGGAAAACTATGATTCGCGTAACGCGAAAACTCGAATTCTCGGCCGCGCACTTTTACCACAATCCGGATTTGTCCGCGGACGAAAACCGGCGCGTTTTCGGCAAATGCAACAATCCGCACGGTCACGGGCACAATTACATTCTGGAAGTCACCGTTGCCGGCGAGCCGGACCCAAAAACCGGCATGGTTCTTGACTTGAGAGAGCTGAAGGAAATACTGGATCGCGAAGTGACTCAGCGCATGGACCACCGGCATCTAAACTATGAAGTTCCTGAGTTGGCCGGGAAAATTCCCACTTGCGAAGAAATCGCCGCAGCGCTCTGGCGCATTCTGGAGCCTAAGATTCATCAGGGCCGCCTGGACCGCATTCGCTTGTATGAGTCGCCCGATCTATTCGTCGATTGCACGGCGGACGGTATGAAGGACGCGCGATGAAACTTTCGCTTTGGCGCCGATATTCTTTTCCGGCTTCACACCGCCTGTTTCGGGCAGAATGGAACGCCGAACACAACGAGCGAGTCTTCGGCAAATGTGCGAATCCGTACAGTCACGGGCACAATTACGCGTTAGAAGTAGCTGTTACCGGCCCGGTCGATCCTGCGACAGGTATGATTGCGAATCTCGCGGATCTCGATAGTTTCGTACGGCAGAGAGTTCTCGATGCGTTCGACCACGCGTACATGAACGAGCAGATTCCGGAATTCCGCGATTGCGTGCCGACCACGGAAAATGTCTGCCGTGTGATTTTTCAGCGCCTCGCCGGTTTTCCTCACGCCCATATCGAGGGTGTGCGAATCGAAGAGACGGGCAAGAACAGTTTTGAATACGCAGCGCCTTCAAATCAGTAATGCGGATTTTTTCGAATCGGAGGAACTGCGACGTGAAGGAGTCCAAATGAGCGAAATAACAGACACCGAAACGATTCATCTCGCCAAGACGGATAACTCCGAGACAATCGCCGACCTGGTTCGGCGCATGATTGCATTGTTGGGAGAGGACCCCAATCGCGAAGGTTTGCGCCGCACGCCTGAACGCTTCGAGAAAGCGTTGCGCTACCTCACCAGCGGCTACCGCCAGGACCCCGAAAAGCTTTTGAATGGCGCGATGTTCAGCGTGTGCTACGACGAAATGGTGGTGGTGAAGGACATCGAACTGTACAGCCTCTGCGAACATCATCTGCTTCCGTTTTTCGGCCGATGCCATGTTGCTTACATCCCGACGAAGAAAGTCATCGGCCTCAGCAAAGTGGCGCGTCTCGTGAATATGTTCGCGCGGCGGTTGCAGATTCAAGAGCGCCTGACGAACCAAATCGCGGACGCCATTCAGCAGCGCATCAGCCCCGAGGGCGTCGGCGTGATCATCGAGGCGAAACATCTCTGCATGGTGATGCGCGGCGTCGAAAAGCAGCAATCTTCCGCGGTGACCAGCGCGATGCTGGGCGCTTTTCGTCAAAACAAAGAGACGCGCGACGAATTCCTGTCGCTTGTCAATTCACGTAAGACTTAATTCCTTCGGCCGGGTTGTGGCGAACGAAGCGCAGCATCCGCGCGTCTCCAGCGGCCTTTTCGCGAAAAATACTTCTATTGTCCCCGCCTGCCTGTGTGCTACGATTTTGACATACGGAAGAGACAAACGTAGAGCAGGGTGTGACGATTCAGGAGGACATCGAGTTGAGCGAGGCCAAAATAGGCGTCATCGAGCAGTTCCGGCAGCATGCCAAGGACACGGGTTCCCCGGAAGTGCAAATCGCGTTGTTGAGCGAGCGCATCAGTTACTTGACCACTCACCTCAAGTCCCACGCTAAGGATCACGCCTCGCGGCGCGGCCTCATCATGATGGTGAACCGCCGCCGCCGGCTATTGGAATACCTGAACCGTCGTGACCCAGATCGGTATCGCGAGATTGTCGAGAGACTTAGTTTGCGCAAGTAATACGGCTGCTGTGGTTGGCCGGTTGAACGCCCGCCCGGAAATGATTTCTCCGCATCGAATCATCTTGTGGGGCCGCGCGGGAGATTGTGTGCGCAGACCTCATCCCGCAAACCCGTAGATCTGCTTGCCCATTGCTCCTCGCCCAATTCTCTTCTGAACATAACGGAGATTGTTTCTCCGCAACGCAAACGCGTCCGGCGTGGCCGGAACGCAAAGGATAATTTGAATGACACATCAATCAAGTGTGGAAATCGGTGGCCGCCGGCTGAGCTTTGAAACGGGCAAGATGGCCCGCCAAGCCAACGGCGCAGTAGTGCTTCGCTATGGCGACACGGTCATTTTGGCAACCGCATGCATGGACAGCAAGCCCACCGAAAAGGATTTTCTTCCCCTAACCGTGGATTATCGCGAGTACACCTATTCAGCAGGAAAAATTCCCGGCGGCTTTTTCAAACGCGAAGGGCGTCCCTCGGAGCGCGAGATTCTGACTTCGCGGTTAATCGACCGGCCTCTTCGGCCCTTGTTTCCCGAAGGGTGGTCCACAGAAACCCAAATCTTCAGCATGGTGCTTTCCGCCGACAGCGAAAATGACCCCGACGTTCTCGGTGTCACGGCCGCCGCGGCGGCGCTCTATTGCTCGAACATCCCATTTTTACGGCCTATCGCCGCGGTGCGTGTGGGATTGATCGACGGGCGTTTGACCGTCAACCCTACCGTGGCCGAACAAAAGACCAGCCTGCTGAATATCATCATCGCAGGCTCGGAAGACGCCATCGTCATGGTGGAAGCAGGAGCGCTCGAAGTTTCCGAAGACACGGTTGCGGACGCCCTCGCCTTCGGCCACGAGCAAATCAAGAAAATCATTGTCGCGATTCGCGAGTTGCACGATTCCGTCAAGCCGAAAAAGGCCGCGGTCACGCCTCCGGCGTTCGACGAAGCCCTCGCCAAGCAGATTGAATCGAAGTACGGCGAGCGCCTGCACGAAGCACTCGACACGGCGAAGTATCCCAAACTCGAAAGCCGCGAGCGTGTCGCTGCGATCGAGAAGGAAATCATGACGGCGATTCCCGAGGAAGACGAAGACAAGCGCAAGCTCGCTGCTCGCGCCATCGAACGTCTTCATGAGCGCATATTCCGCGAGGACATTATCAACAAGCGCCGTCGTCCGGATGCCCGACCGTTCGACAAAATTCGCCAGATCACTTGCGAAGTCAGCCTGCTGCCCCGCGTTCACGGCTCGGCGCTCTTCACGCGCGGCGAAACGCAGTCGCTTGCCACGGTCACGCTTGGCACCAAGGACGATATGCAGCGCCTCGATTTGCTCTTCGAGGACGACACATTCAAGCGTTTCATGCTGCACTACAACTTCCCGCCGTTCTCCGTCGGCGAAGTAAAAATGCTGCGCGGCCCGGGACGCCGCGAAGTAGGCCACGGCGCGTTGGCCGAGCGCTCGCTGGCGAATCTGATTCCGCCCGAGTCCGAATTCCCGTACGCGATTCGCGTTGTCTCGGACATTCTCGAATCGAACGGCTCTTCATCGATGGCCTCCGTTTGCGGCGGCTGTCTCGCGCTGATGGACGCAGGCGTGCCCATCAAGGCTCCTTGCGCGGGCATTGCGATGGGCTTAGTCGTGGAAGGCGACAAATACGCCGTCCTCACGGACATCGCCGGCGCGGAAGATCACTACGGCGATATGGATTTCAAAGTCGCCGGCTCGCGCGAAGGCATCACCGCGTTGCAGATGGATATCAAGGTCGCAGGCGTCAGCATCGCCATGATGCGCGAGGCGCTCGCCCAGGCTCGCAAGGCCCGGCTCGAGATTCTCGACATCATGGAAGCCGCTCTTCCCGCGGCGCGCACCGACATTTCCGCTTACGCACCGCATCTCTCCATGCTCACGATTCCCACGGACAAGATTCGCGACCTTATCGGCCCCGGCGGGAAGAACATACGCGCCATCACCGAATCCACCGGTTGCAAGATCGACGTGAACGACGATGGCATGGTCCATATCTTCGGCGTCAACGGGAAAGCGGCGGAGGAGGCGCTTCGCCGCGTCCGCGAAATCACTGCGACCGCCGAAATTGGCAAGACCTATCTTGGCAAAGTCGTGCGCATCGCGGAATTCGGCGCCTTCGTCGAGATTTTCCCGGGCACCGACGGCTTGCTGCACATCAGCGAAATCGCGGACCAACGCATTCGCGCGGTTCGCGACGCACTTAAGGAAGGCGATCAGGTGATGGTGAAAGTTCTCGCCATCGAGGGAAACAAGATTCGCCTCAGCCGCAAGGCCCTAATCCGCGAAGCTCGTGACAAGCAGAAGCCGGCCGAAGGTGGCGGGGCCGAGCAAGCCTCAGCAGCGGATGCAGGCAAATAAACCGCCGCGGCCTTTTCACCACAGCACAAGAATAAAAAAGGGAGGCGATCTTATCGCCTCCCTTTTCTTTTTCTCCCTGCGGTAACAGCTTGGCTAGACGCGTTCGATCTGCGCTCCCAGGTCGCGCAGTTTATTCTCGATGCGCTCGTAGCCGCGATCGATGTGGTAAACGCGATCGACGTACGTCGTGTTGTTGGCCACCAGCCCCGCCAGCACCAGCGACGCGCTCGCGCGCAAATCCGACGCAATAATCGTCGTGCCGCTGAGCGGGGTTGGTCCGTGCACGACTGCTCTTCGTCCGTCGACTTCGATGTTGGCGCCCATCCGCACCATTTCGCTCGCGTGCATGAATCTGTTTTCGAAAATTGTCTCGGTAATCACCGAAGTGCCCTGTGCCTGCGTTGCCAAAGTCATGTATTGCGCCTGCATGTCTGTTGCGAAGCCCGGGTACTCCTCGGTGGTGATGTCGGCTGCGCTCAGTTTTCCGGGTACGCGAACGCGAAGTGCGCCTTCGCCCTCCGCGCGAATTTCAACGCCGCAGGCAGCCAGCTTCTCAATCACGGCAGTCAGATGTTTCGGTTCGCAGTTAGTAAGCAGAATTTCTCCACCCGTTATGGCTCCGGCCACCAGGAACGTACCTGCCTCAATGCGATCCGGAATCACGCGATGGCTTGTTCCGCGCAACTTCTCCACACCGCGAACGCGAATCGTGTCGCTGCCAGCGCCTTCGATCTTCGCACCCATTTTAATCAGCAACTCCGCCAGGTCCGTCACTTCCGGTTCGCGCGCCGCATTCGTCAGCACCGTTTCGCCTTCCGCCAATACGGCCGCCATCAAAATGTTCTCTGTTCCCGTCACCGTGATCTTCTCAAAATGGATTTCCGCGCCGCGCAGCCGCTCTGCTCGCGCTTCCACGTAGCCATGTTCAATCGCAATCTTCGCGCCCATTTTTTCGAGCGCCTGAATGTGCAAGTCAATCGGCCGCGCGCCAATCGCGCATCCGCCCGGCAGCGACACACGCGCGTACCCAAATCGCGCCACGAGCGGTCCCAAAGTCAGGACCGACGCCCGCATCGTTTTCACCAGTTCGTAGGGCGCTTCCGTGTGTGAGATTTGTTCTGTCTGGATTGTCATCGCCGACGGCGGCAGGTCCTGCGCCACGACGTGCGCTTTCATGTGCGCCAGCAGTTTCGCCATAGTGATGATGTCGCGCACCCGTGGAATATTGTCGAGCTGTACTTTTTCCGACGTCAGGAGCGCCGCCGCCATGATCGGCAGCGCCGCATTTTTTGCGCCGCTGATCTGCACCGTGCCTTCGAGCCGCCGGCCGCCCTGAATCTTGAATTTATCCATTCTGGTTTTACTTCCTCTTGTTGCCGCGTGCAGGCTTACTCGCACCTGCAACGGCTTTGCGTAAGTCGCCATGTGAGGCCGCCAATCTCAGACGTGCCTGCCGGGCGTTCAGGCCAGCCTTCAGCATAATCAGCGCCACTCGCAAATCGTCTCCCGCTTGACGCAGTGCGTGTTCCGCGGTCAACACCTGCGCTCCTGTGGCGTTAGTTAGATTCCTCAGCGCCCGCTGTCGTAACTTCTTATTCGTCTTCGCCACCTTGATCATCCAGTTGTCGTAGACGTGGCCAAGGCGAATCATCACGGTTGTTGAAAGCATGTTTAGGACCATCTTTTCCGCCGTCCCCGCCTTCATCCGTGTGGACCCAGCAAGCACCTCCGGCCCGGTTTCTGGCGCGATAGTTAAGTGCGCCAGACGCGAAATCGCGCTGCCTCGATTCATCGTCAGGCCAATCGTGTATGCGCCACGCTTTCGCGCGTATTTCAACGCGCCCAGCACGTAGGGCGTCGACCCGCTCGCGGCCAACCCCACCACCGCGTCCTGCGCCGTGAGTCCTCGGGCGCGCAAATCGTGTGCGCCTTGCTCCTTGTGATCTTCCGCGCCTTCCACTGATTCTGTCAGCGCTCGCTTTCCGCCCGCGATGATTCCTTGCACCAGCGTCCGCGGCACTCCAAACGTTGGCGGGCATTCCGAAGCGTCAAGCACGCCGAGCCTTCCGCTGGTTCCCGCGCCAATGTAGAAAAGTCTTCCGCCTTTGCGCATTCGCGCTGCAATTCCATCGACAGCGCGCGCGATTTTCGGAATTTCGCGCGCGACAATACCTGCAACTTGCGCGTCCTCGCGATTGATCACCTGCAGAATTTCTCGCGTCGATTTCTGATCGATGTTCCGTGAACGCGAATTTTGCCGCTCGGTCGTTGCGCTTCGCGGTGGCGCTTTCTTCATGAACGAAGATTATAGCCGGACGCGCGTCTGCCATAGCTCCAACATGCGCTTGTGTGCGAGGTTTGTGACGTGGCAGTTATCGTGTGGCCGCGCGCTGTGGGGAGAGGCCCAGCCCCGCAATGATCGCATCGTGCAGCGCCGGACGCACTTGGCGGATCTTGTCGTTCGCGGTCGAAGGATACACGCGATTCGTCAGCAGAATAACAAACAGCCCCTTTTCCGGATCGACCCACATCGAAGTTCCCGTAAATCCATTGTGGCCGTACGCTCGCTGCGACATGTAATGTCCGCTCGACGAATTCTGCGTCGGCACATCCCATCCCAGCGCTCGCGCCGAATCTCCTACGTTCACGCGCTCTGTGAATTGATCGATCATCGCACGCGTAAAAATCCGCTCCTGCGCGTACATTCCGCCGTTTAGCATCATTTGCGCGAACACCGAAATATCCTGCGCTGTTGAGAACAGTCCCGCGTGACCTGCAGCTCCGCCCATCGCGAACGCATTCGCATCGTCCACTTCGCCCTGCAATTGCCTCTTGCGGAACGTCGTGTCGTTTTCCGTCGGCGCAATTTGCGCGCGCAACGAACGCGGCGGATTAAAATAGGATTGGCTCATGCCGAGGGGCTCAAAAATCTCTTCGTGCGCAAATTCATCGAGCGTCTCGCCCGTCAGTCTCTCGACAATTTCGCCCAGCAGCATGAATCCCAGGTCGGAATACTCGACTTTCGTCCCTGGCTCCGCAACCAGCGGTTCCGCGTGCGCGCGCTCGAGAATCGCGTCGCGGCCTTTCGTATCCTTATAAAACTCGCGGTGCGCAGGCAGGCCAGACGTGTGCAGCAGTAATTCGCGCACCGTCACTTTTTTCCGCCAGTCCGCTTGTTGACCTGCATTCGCGCCGCTCGCCCATTCCGGCAAATAGCGCGACAGCGGTGCGTCCAAATCCACGCGCCCTTCCGCAACCAACATCATAATCGCGGAAGTTGTCACAATCGGCTTCGTCAGCGAAGCCACATCATAAATCGTCGCGTCGCGGACCTTCGGCGATTTCGCGTCATAGGTCAATCGCCCAAACGCGTGCTCCACCAGCTGCCCGTGCCAACCCACTGCAAGCACGCCGCCAGGAAACGCATGGTCCTTCACAGCGCGATCGAGCAGGTCAAACGCGGGCTTCAGCTTGGCGCTCACAGTATCGGGGGCCGTCTCGAGTTCCAGCGAATTCGCCGCGACTCGCATCCCGTCGCCGAGTTTCGCGACTCCCGGAACGCTCACGGGAAGTTTCCCGTCAATCGCAATCTGCCCAAAGATTGCCCGCACCATCGCGCGCTGCACCACATCCTGCGTTGCAAACGCTGCAATCCACGTTTTCGCATTCGGGAACCGGCTCACCAGATACGGGCTCCCCAGCGATGCTACAATCGCCGGTTTTCCCGCTGCAATCACTTGATTGAGCAGCGCTGCTTCATCCTCGGGCAAACCCACCGTGCCCTTGCGATCTGCCACGCGCACAAACACGGCCGC
>DATGJE010000258.1:0-3895 GCA_035295305.1 Candidatus Acidiferrales bacterium
CACGCCGCCCTCAAGGCGCACGGAGAGCACGTGGAGATGGTCGAATTGCATGCGCAGCGGATTATTTGCCGCGGTGCTTGCATATGAACCCATTTGCTGGCGCAAATGATCCATCGTTGGCGTGATCCACAACTGCGAAACGAGCGTCACGAGCAGCATCAGTTCCACCAGAATTGACGCAGGCTGCACCAATCCCTTCCACGAACGCGCCGAGGCCAGCGCCACCACCAGATAAATCAGCGCCGCGATAATTCCCAGGACGTGCAGCTGCAAAATCAGTATGGCGACAATATTTCCGGCGTCATCGGTGCTTTTCAGCGTGGTGAACAGCACCCCGGCCACCATGCCGAAGAAAATCATGCTGCCGACCCAGGTGCCTAACGTGAAAACCTTCAGGAAACGCCAGAGTGTGCTCATCGCCTTTTCCGCTAAAATGGAGTTTCGTTCTCGGGCGCGATAATACGCCGCGCGCGAGGCAATCTCAAAGCACTTTGGATTTGCGGCAAAATTTGAAATGGTGGGCGATCAAGGACTTGAACCTTGGACCTCTCCCGTGTGAGGGGAGCGCTCTAACCAACTGAGCTAATCGCCCGCGGCAAATATTATTGCACAGGATTATCGCACAGAAGGACACACAAATTGGAGACCATGGTCACCGCCACGAACTCGCAGCTTGCGCAGATCCAGCAAACGATTGGCCGCGTCATCAAGGGCAAGGAAGAAGTCATTCAACTGGCGCTGGTGACGTTGCTGGCGCGCGGGCACCTGCTGATTGAAGACGTTCCCGGCACGGGCAAAACTACGCTCGCGCACACGATTGCGCGCGCCTTTCATTGCTCGTTCCAGCGCGTGCAGTTTACTTCCGACATGCTGCCCAGCGACGTGATCGGCATCAGCGTCTTCAATCCCAAGCGCGAGGAATTTGAGTTCAAGCCTGGGCCGCTCTTCGCAAATATTGTGCTGGCCGACGAAATCAATCGCACCACGCCGAAAACACAATCGGCGCTGCTGGAAGCGATGAACGAATCCCAAGTCACCGTTGATAATCACACGCATCCGCTGCCGCATCCCTTTCTCGTAATCGCGACGCAAAATCCCATCGAGCATCACGGGACGTATCCTTTGCCCGAATCGCAACTCGATCGTTTTTTGATGCGCATTCGCATGGGCTATCCCGCGCGCGAGAGCGAAAAACAAATTCTGCGCAACAATGGCTCGGCGGCTGTCGAAGAAGTTCCGCCGGTGATGGACGCTGCCGAAGTGTCCGCGATGCAGGAAGCGGTGGTTCGCGTGCGCGTCGATGACAGCCTGCTCGATTACGCGCTGGAAATTGTGGAACGCACGCGCCAGTCAGAGCAGCTAAGCCTTGGCGTGAGCCCGCGAGGAGCCGTAATGCTCCATCGAGGCGCGCAGGCTCGCGCGTTCCTCGAAGGCCGCGATTATTGCCTGCCGGACGATTTCAAAAATTTGATCCTGCCCGTCTTTGCGCACCGCGTCGTCGTCAGTTCGCGGTACACCTCGACGCGCAAAAAGTCCGAGCAGGCTGAATCGATTCTCTCCGAAATCATCGACTCCACCCGCGTTCCTCTCTAACCAAATGGCCGCATCGCGAATGCTGAATTGGTGGCGCGAGCGCGACAAGCCCGGCTGGCGCAATTTCGCCGCCGCGATGGTGACGCTTGGCCTCGCGCTGCTTCTCGCGCTTTATTCCGCAGCGTTGGCGGAGACGGGCCGCACGATTTTCGCCGCATTATCCGCCGTGCTCGCGTTGCTCATGGCCGGATGGGTCTCCATCGCCATCGTGCCGAAGATGGCGCGCCGCACGAGCTTGCGCTGGCTTCTCTATCAGGTCGATTACCGGCTGACGCGCGAAGGCATTATTTACCTCGCGGCAGTTTTCGTCATCGTTCTCGCCGCGGTAAACACTGGCAATAATCTTCTGTTCATGATGCTCGCGTGTCTTTTGGCGGGAATTTTAATCTCCGGAATCATTTCGCGCGTGGTTCTGACGGGCCTTGAACTGAACATCGAGTTGCCCGAGCACGTTTTCGCGGGCCAGCCGATTCTCGCGAGTGTCGAAGTCCGCAACGAAAAAAACATGATGCCGTCGTTCTCGCTGCGCGTTGTCGGCACCGGAGAAAAAACAGGCGCTGAGATTCTCTCGCGTCCTGTTTATTTTCCGTACATCCCGCACGAAAGCGCGGCGAGGCAGAAAGTGGAATTGCTTTTCCCGCGGCGTGGCGTCTACCGGCAGAGCGCCTTCGGCATTCGAACGAAATTCCCGTTTGGCTTCCTCGAGAAAACGCGCCACGTTGATTCCGAGATGGAGCTTGTCGTCTACCCGCACGTGGAGCCGACGGACGAATTCTACGAAATTCTCCCGTTGCTGACGGGCGAGATCGAGACTTTGCATCGCGGGCGCGGCCACGATCTTTATTCGATTCGCGATTATTTGCCAACGGATAGCGCGCGTTTCGTCGACTGGAAGGCTTCCGCAAAATCCGGCGCGCTGAAAATTCGAGAATTTGCGCGCGAAGATGAGCGCCGGCTCGTTCTGGCGCTCGATTCCTTCATCGGCCCTGCCGAATCCGAAACGAATGAGACCGCAAAACTCCACACGGATTTGCACCGGCATCAGGGGAGCGCGTCACGTGAAAGCACCCGCGTCAAAGAACAGAACGAAGCACAGAACGAAGAGCAGAACAAACGCTTCGAGCGCGCTGTCTCGCTCGCCGCTTGCATCGCCTGGCACTTCTACGAAGCGCGCGCCGTGATGCAATTCTGCACTCCCGGCATGTCCACGCCCATGACCGCCGCCGGCGACATCATCTACGACGTGCTGCGTGAACTCGCCTACATCCAGCCGCGCCGCGAAGGCGCGCGTTCAACATTCCTGGAAACAGTGGCAACGCAATCCGAAGGCTTCAAAATCGTCATCACCAACCAGCCGCAAGGCAGCATCCCCACATCGTTGTGGGCCTCTTCCTACTTCATCTTCCTCGACTCGCTGTAGCGCGCATCAGAGTCGGCAAGCGCCACACTGGGGTCGGGCGATGGATGGCTGGAAGGTCGGCCGCTTGAAAATTGCTTGACTGCGACTGCCATGCCCACTGCCAAGAACGGAGTGATGAAGGCCGAAAGCCAAGAAATAGCAGTGCCCGCGCCGCAACCACCGACGAGGCTTCCAACAAGGATAATCGCAATTTGCTGAATCGTCACACGCCGCTTGAGCACTGCGTAATAGGCAATAAGACCTGTGGGAACCGCGAACGCGGCACCTACAATGCCGCCCTCGAACAACGCGAACTCGAACGGCTCTATTCCAAAGCCATCACCCCACAGGCCAAAAGCGACATAGTGCTGCAGAGTGCCGATCAAGAAGCCGGCGAGCATCGAACCGAATAATACGGTTAGCAGTTCGGCCAGAAATCCAGGAGCCTTCATGATTCGGACTAGAAGTTTCAACACAGTTGAGCGCCGTTCAGTGCTCGGCCAGGAGTTTTTTCCAGCGCGCCCAAGCCTCATCGCGGGCTTTAGCGTTCGCGGGGGTCGCGTCTGGCGCTTCGCCGGCACGCATGAAACCGTGGCCCGCGCCGTCATAAGTGACGGGCTCGTACTTCTTTCCCGCGGCTTTCATTTCCTGAATCGCATCGGGAATCGTGGCGCCAATGCGCGCGTCGTTACCTGCATAGAAGCCGTAGACGGGAGCTTTTATGCGAGCCATCGCGTCTTTATCGGGAGGCGGACCGTAAAAAACAAACGCTGCCGCAAGATCCGAGCGATTGGTGGCGAAGCGGAAACTTTGCCCGCCTCCCCAGCAGAATCCCGCGACGAAGAGTTTGCCATTCGAAGCAGGAAGTTTCAGCGCATAGTCCGCGACGGCGTTGAGGTCCGC
>DATGJE010000259.1:0-2958 GCA_035295305.1 Candidatus Acidiferrales bacterium
GACAACCCAGCGCAGCACCGCGTTCTGTCGCATGAACTGAAACCCTCCGTGCACGATAGGATGTAGAAACACGTCGCGGGGATGGTCGATTCTTTAGCCACAGGCCTTTGCCGTCCACGGCAGCCCGCGAAATCGCCATGATAGTATGAACTCGGCCTTCGTGCTGAAAATTTACCGCACTTATGGAGATTCGGATGCGATGGAAGCCCGGAATTGTCTTCGCGGTGATTCTGCTTGCAGCCGCGGGCGCCGCTGAAACTGCATTTGCTCAAGCGCAGCCTTTGCAAACACAACCGCAGCCGCAAACCGGAGCGGCGGATTTTGAGAAATTGTATATCGATGCTTTGGGCTGGCTGCAAGGAATGATTCGCATCGACACGACGAATCCTCCTGGCAACGAAATGGCTGCCGCAAAATACCTGGCGGACATTCTGCAAAAAGAAGGAATACCCGCGGAGACTTACGAAAGCACGCCCGGGCGCGGGATTTTGATTGCGCGCCTCTCGGCGAATTCGATGCCGGATCCATCGCGCGCCCTGCTGCTGATGGGGCATTTGGACGTAGTGGGCGTCGACAAATCGAAATGGCAGGTGGATCCGTTCGGCGCCGTGATTCAGAACGGATATCTCTACGGCCGAGGCGCGATTGACGACAAGGGTATGACTATCGCCAACGTCGCCGTGATGGTCGCGTTGAAGCGTTCCAACGTGCGCCTCACTCGCGACGTCATTTTGCTCGCCGAAGGCGACGAAGAACAGGGCGGCCAGGCGGGAATGAAATTTGCATTGGACAAATACTGGGAGAAAATTGCCGCCGGATTCTCGCTGAACGAGGGCGGCCGCGTGATTTTAAAGGATGGCAAGGTGCAGTACGTCGGCGTACAAGCGGCGGAAAAAGTGCCGGTGGACGTCACCGTGACAGCCACGGGAACTTCCGGACACGGATCGGTACCGGTGCCGGATAACGCCATCGTGCGTCTTTCGGACGCGATTGGCAAAATCAGCGGGTACCAAACGCCGTACCAACTAACGCCCGTGACCGAAACCTATTTCGAGCAGCTCTCGACGGTCATCGATCCTGAAATCGGAAAATGGATGCGCGCGCTCGACAATCCGGTACGCTCGGACTTAGCGCAGAAAAAAATTTCCGAAGCGAGCCCCGTCTGGAATTCCATGATGCGCGATACGATTACTCCAACGATGTTGAACGCAGGCATCCGGCCAAACGTCGTGCCTTCCGAAGCGCAAGCGACGTTGAATGTTCGCTTGCTCCCCGGGAATTCAATCGACGGTCTGCTGCTCAACCTGAAAGGCGTCGTGAACGACCCCAAGATTACATTTCACGCCGATACGTCGATTGGGGAAGCGGCGCCGTCCTCATCTCTCGACAGCGAATTGTTCAAGACGATTCAGCAGGCCACGCAGGAGGAATTTCCCGGCGTGCCGGTGGTGCCCATGATGTCCACCGGGGCGACCGATTCTGCGTATCTGCGGTTGCGGAACGTTCAAGCCTATGGGCTACTGCCGTTTCCGCTTACCGAGGAAGACGCGTTGCGAATGCACGCGGACAACGAGCGTATTCCGCTCGATTCGTTTCGCAAGGGAATCGAATTTCTCTACCGTGTCGTCAGCGATTTCGCGGTGGCAAAATAAACTTCGGCGAACCTAATTAATTGACCCAATTGTCCGGCGGCGGGGGAGGCTCGTCGCGGTGGCGCTTCTGGTAGACCTCGAATTTGCGCAGCATTCGCCTTCGTTTCCAATCGGAAACGCGATTACGGTACGAATAAAGATAGGAGCCTCGCCGCAGATAAAGATAACCGACGAGCATGCCGCCAAGATGGCAGATGTGACTCACATTGTCTCCGCCAGCGCCCAGCGTCCCGAAAAACTCGATCGCGGCCATGATTCCGACGTAGACGCGCATCGAAATCGCCACGGGAAACGGAATCAGCAGCACCCGCTGATGCGGAAATAATACCGCCGCCGCAATCAGCACGCCGTAAATCGCTCCCGACGCGCCAATCGTGGGAGTCAACGCGCTTCCGAGCCCATGCGGGTCCAGTATCATCTTAACGATAATGTTGATCACGCCCGCGCCGATGCCGCACAGGAAATAATAAATATAGAATCGACGCTGGCCCCACGCGCGCTCCACGTCGCGCCCAAACATCCACAGCACGAACATGTTGATCAGGATGTGCCAGATGCCTTCATGCAGAAAAAGATAGGTAAACGGCTGCCAAATGAACCCATGAATTGCGTATCGCGGAATCAATCCAAACCATATCAGCCAGAAATTCCATCCAGCCGGGCCAAAAAACACGCGAGACAATTCCTGAAGAAGAAAAACGGCGGTGCAAGCAAGCACCAGCAGCTTGATCGCGGGGGTGATGGACCAGTCCCAGTCGAACTGAAAGCCGGAAGAGCTTGTGGAATAGCGCCGCATGGCGGTCGAGTCAGTGTAAGCGGCAAAGGCTGCGGAGTCAAAACGGGGTGAAGCTCAGAGGGAAAACTGCCTCGAAAGGACAAAAAGGGCGGGGTTTCAAAAAGGCCTTATACTAGACACACCTGTCAGTCAAATTGCTCAAAGAGTTAACACTCTGGCGATCCTTGGGCCATCTTGTGTTCAATTTGCCCAGTTTTCGTTGACGATTGCGATTTCGATTACAGTTCTAGGCCATGGCCCTTTTGCACCGGGCTCTACCGTGGGGGATTTCTCTACTCCATCTTGCGGCGCGCGAAATAGTATTGCGTGCCGCCGAGAATGGCGAACATCAGCACCGCGAAAATCCGATTGCTGGCGAGCGCGCCCAGGACTTGCGGGCCAATGTGCAGGAAATGCTCTGGCAGGAAGTGATATTTGAAATTCGGGTCGCCGAAGAGATAAATGACGATGCCCAGTAATCCAAAAATTCCTCCGCCAGCGATCAATCCGCTGGCGTAAAGAGGCCCAGGG
>DATGJE010000260.1:0-6247 GCA_035295305.1 Candidatus Acidiferrales bacterium
TTCCACAATTGATAGGCTTCTTGCATATTGCCCGCCGTCAGCGCGCTGAAAAATGTCTCCACGGTCTTTTCTTCTGCCTTGTACCGAACCGTTCGCCACACGAAAATTGCAATCGCGAGCAGAACCAAAACTCCCAGGAACACGTAGCGCGGCGTCTTCGACGGTGGCGCTTGATTCGCTTCCAGTAAACTCAAGGTATCTTTCTCCAACAGTCCCGATCTTATATCTGCCTTTTGAACAGCGCAATGCTCCCCGTAATCATCAGTGCCGAAATTCCCATCAAAATTAACACGTCGCGGTAGATGCCTTCAACGCCGCTGCCTCGTAGCAGCAGATTCCTCAAGGCATGCACCGTGTACGTAAAGGGATCGACCACCGAGATCCATTTCAGCCAGATGGGGAATCCTTGAGTCGGATAAATCGCGCCCGACGGAAAAAAAAGCAGCGTATTTAGCACGCCGAATATCGCGCGCGGTACAAGCGGATCATCCACGCGCACCATTACCAGGAACATGAAACTGATCATCGTCAGCGAAGCGATCGCCACCACAATGACCAAATAAAACAGCCGCACCGGATCCCACAATCGGGGAATCCCCGCAATCAATCCGCCGATGAACGTCAGCACCAACCCCGCCATCAGCCCCTTCGCCGTGCCCGCCAGATTCAATCCCATCACCAGCTCCGATTTCTGAATCGGCGTCACCAGATAGCCCTCGTGCAGTCCGCGCGCTTTGTCGTCGATAAACGTGATCCCGCCGCCGATCATCGCCACGATGAAAATCGCCATTGAAATCGTGCCCGGAAGCAAGTACTTGACGTATGGAATGTACGGATACACTTCCACAACGTCGAGTGCGACGTTGCCCGCGAGCCGCGGCGTAACACTCGGCGCATTCATCTGGTCGACGAAGCTCTGCATTTCCGCTTCGAGCGAACTCGAAACGAACTGATCCGTGTTGTCGACGATCAGCGCCAGCCGCGGCCGGTCGTTCGCATACGTACGGCGCGAAAAATTCTCCGGGATCTCGACCACCGCGCCGACCACCCCGGCGTGCAGATCATTCAGCGCTTCGGGCATCGAGTTATAGGGAAGGGCGTGAAACATCTTCGGGCCGGTTGCGATGCCCGCAAATCCTTCGCGCACGCGCCAAGATTCCGCCGTGTGGTCCAGATCCACCACCCCCACGTTCACATTCGTGATTTTTCCTCCGAAGGCATAGCCGAGCACGATCAGCTGCACCAGTGGGAAAATCATCGAGGCCATCATCAGCGCCGGACTGCGGAAAAATTTCCGCAGGTCCCGTTCCACCAGCGCCCACATGCGATAAAATTTCATTGTCGAGATGCCATCCGGCTTTTAGCGATAGAGGTGGCTGATGTCATGCACCGCGCCTTCATTCGCCGTGTCTCTCAGCGCGCTCCCCGTGTAGTGCAGGAACACGTCATCAAGAGTCGTCCCCTGCACGCTCACGCGCCTCACGGTCACGCCCTTCGCACGCGCCAGGTCCATCAGCGCGGCCACGGTCGCCGGGCCATCGTTTGACGCAATATGCACCGCGCCATCCCGCGCGATCACGCTCGCCGCATGCGACAGTTTCTGCAATTGTTCCGTCCAATCCGCCGGCGCGTCTGCAAACTCCGCTTCCACCGTGTCCGTCCCCGGCACGCTGTCCTTTAGTTGTGTCGGCGAGTCTAGCGCCACCAGCTTTCCGTGATCCACGATCGCGATGCGCTCGCACAGCTTGTCCGCCTCGTCCATGTAATGCGTCGTCAGCAGAATTGTCAGATGAGATTCATCGCGCAGCCGCCGGATCATTTCCCACACGTTTGTGCGCGAAACAGGATCCAATCCTGTCGTCGGCTCATCGAGAAACAGAATTTTCGGCGAATGCACCAGACCGCGCGCAATTTCCAGTCGCCGCCGCATTCCGCCCGAAAAAGTTCGCACCAGTTTCGATTTGAATTTCGCCAAATCCACGGTTTCTAGCAGCCGGTCGATCAGTGCCGCGCGTTGCCCCGACGGCACTCCGTAAAGCTTCGCGTGAATCAGCATATTCTCTTCCGCTGTTAGCTCGGGATCGGAAGTAAATGCCTGCGGAATCACGCCCAGTGTGTGCCGCACCGCGTCTGCCTCATGCACCACGTCGTATCCTCCCACTCGCGCCGTTCCCGATGTAGGTGGCGTCAGCGTCGTCAGCATCCGGATCAGCGTGGTCTTGCCGGCGCCGTTCGGTCCCAGCAGTCCAAAGATCTCGCCGTCTTCGACCGTAAAACTCACGGCATCCACGGCAGTCAAATCGCCGAACCGCTTCGTTAACTTGTCCACTTCGATTGCATGCATTTGAATCCTCGGCTCTTCCGTTACAGTCTTTGCCACCAGTGCTTCGTTTCCGCTTCTGGCGCGAGCAACACCGTCGCCGTCATCCCCGTGAAAAATCTGTGCTGCGGATTCGGCAGCGAAACCTTAATGGCAAATGTCTTGATGTCCCGCTTCGTCCGGCTAACGTCGCGCTGTGTCGCGAAATCCCCTTCCACTCCCTTAAAAAACACTTTCCCGTTCACGATTTCGCCCGACGGCAACTGGATCGGCAGCGACTGCCCGAATTGAATCGAGTTGATATAACTCTCCGGCACGTCGGCGCGCACCCACAGGTCGTCGACGTCCACCACCACCACAATTGGACTTCCTTCCTGTACCACTTCTCCTTGTTTTGCCACGCGCACAGAGACGATCCCATTGATCGGTGCAAATACTTCCGTGTACCCGAGTTGTGTTTTGAATTGATTTTTTGTCGCGATTGCCTGATTCAGTTGCGCCTCCGTCGAAGCGATTTGGCTGTACAGTACGTTTACCTGTTTCCGATTTGCCTCCGCCACGGCCAGCGCTGCCTGCTGCGACTTCACTTGCTCAGCAAGCGCGTTCACATTTGCCGCCGATGCTTTGTACGTCGCGACCGCTGAGTCGCGGTCCTGCACCGACACAATCCCGGAGGCGAATAGGGACAGACTTCGTTTCATGTTCGCGGCGTTAAGTTGCATCGTCGCCTTCGCTTGCTCCAATTCTGCCTCGCTCGACGTCACATTGGCTTGGGCCGCGCGAATCGCCGCGATAGTCTGGCTATCAACCATCCCCTGATTCGCCTTTCCCTGCTTCACCTGCGCTTGCAAGCTCTCGATGGCCCCCTCTTGCGCTTGCACTTGCGCTTCCAGCGCCGCGCTATCAAGCCCCGCGATCAACTCACCCTTCTTTACCTCCGAACCTTCGTCCACCGTCAGCTTCACAATCCTCCCCGCCGTTTGCGGGCTGACGATTACCTCGTTCCCGTCCACGACCCCGATCAGCGGATAGGCGTTGCCCTTCGGCGTTGTAACTATGTAAATGATGAGCACGATCAGGAACAGCGTTCCAAGCAAGCCGAAAAATTTACGTCCGTTCATTGCAGCCTCGCAGGTTTACGGAACAATCCACGCTCCAACAGGTCGATCACCGCGCGCTTGTGTTCTTCCACCGCGCCGGGCTGCAGCGCTTTCCGTCGCAACAACACCCCGTTCACCGGAGCGCCCGAAAAATAAAAAACGATCATCGCGATGATGTTGAGCATCGCATGTTCAGCATTCAGCGGTTGAAATTCACCCTGCGCGATTCCCGCCTTGATGGTTCGAGTCATCCGCCTGAATCCTTGTTCGAAATACTCGCGTGCCACCCAACGGAATTGCTTCGGATCTTCCATCATCATGTGTTGCATCAGCCGCGCGTAATTCGGGTTTTCGATCCGGAACTTGAAATATCCTTCCACGAACGCCAGAACCGTCTGGCGTGGCGATGCTTGGGCCGGCATCTCCGCCTGAATCATTTTTCCCGCCCGCCCGAAAAGGTTCTCGAACACCGCGCGGTACAGCCGCTCCTTGCTCCGAAAGTAGTAATAGAGCATCGCTTTATTCACATGCGCCGCGCGCGCAATTTCATCCGTGCGCGCCCCGGCCAGTCCGCGTGCTGCGAAGATTCGTTCCGCCGCGGCCAGAATTCGCCGCGCCGTTTCCGGGTTCTCGATTTTTTTGCGTCCTCTTTGCATAATTCGCTTCTCAGTGATTCACTCGCGACATTGGCGCGTCGCCGTATCGTTCTCCAGACGCGGCGCCCTGCGGCGCGGCCTCGTTGATCCGCCCAAACTCCTCAGACGTAAGCTCGATATCGATCGCGACAAGATTTTCCTCGAGATATGTGCGCCGCTTCGTCCCGGGAATCGGAACAATGTCCTTGCCCTGCGCCAGCTGCCACGCCAACGCCAGTTGCGAAGGTTGGCACTGCTTCTCTTTGGCGATTTCGTTGATCCGATCGACCACGCGCAGATTCTTCGCGAAGTTCTCGCCCTGAAACCGCGGAAAACTGCGACGGTGATCGTCGGGCGCCAAATCCTCGAAGCGTCGGATTTTCCCGGTTAAGAATCCGCGGCCCAGCGGGCTATAAGCCACAAATCCGATTCCCAGTTCCCGACATGTCCCCAGCAGCTCATCCTCCGGCTCGCGGGACCACAACGAATATTCAGTTTGCAGCGCGCTGATTGGATAAGTCGCGTGCGCCTTGCGAATCGTCGTCGGTGCCGCTTCCGAGAGTCCGATGTACCGCACTTTTCCTTGCTCCACCAATCGGGCCATCGCTCCCACCGTCTCTTCGATCGGCACATTGGGATCGACGCGGTGCTGGTAATAAAGATCGATCGTCGGAATCCCCAACCGTTTCAGGCTTGCTTCGCACGCGCTCTGCACATATTCCGGGCGCCCATTCACGCCGATGAACGCTCCGTCCGGCTCGCGCACATTTCCGAATTTCGTTGCCACAATCACTTCATTGCGACGCCCGCGAATCGCTTTGCCCACAAGCTGCTCGTTGCGTCCGGAGCCATACACGTCCGCCGTGTCGAGCAACGTCACTCCCAGATCGATCGCGCGGTGCAGGGTAGCGATTGATTCATGGTCATCGCGTCCCGCGTAAAAATCCGACATCCCCATGCATCCAAGCCCCACCGCTGAGACCACCAGGCTGCTCTTGCCCAACCTCCGATATTTCACTGATTTGCTTCTTTCGTCGTTATGGATAACGAGTTTTATTCAACTAACCGGTTAGTCTAATAATAATGAGAAGAATTTGTCAAGGGATTCATTATCGTAAAGGCGGAACGGAAATGCCAAATCGGGAACTGCCGCCGAATGGCCAAAGGCAAAGATGGCAGCCTATGTTAGGCGTTCGTCACGCTCAGCACATTTCCGTCCAGGTCAGTGAACCATGCGACGCGCACGGTTGTGCCCGGTACGGTCAAAATGCCGAGTTCGTCCTGACTGAAGCCATTGTACTTGTTGAAGGTTATGCCTTTTTCGCGGAGCGTTTTTACGGTGGCTGTCACGTCTGGAACATTAAAGCCCAGTATGGTGTGCTCATGCGGAACGAAATCCGCCACGGTCGAGACACGCAGCGCAATTCCCCCAACATTAAAAACGGCGGCAAAATTGTCCTCTGACGTCATCACCAGTCTCAACGTTTCGCGATAAAATGCTGCGGCGCGCGCGCGGTCTCTGGTGCAAATGACGATAACGGGTTTAGCGAACTCGAGAATCCCCATGCGTTATCTCCTTTTTCTTAGGAGGGAGTTTCGCGACGGGTCACTACGGCAGGACAGCAAAGATAATTCTAGCCTTCGAGTGCGCCGCCGACTCCAGCAGGCAATTCAATCGAATATTTCGTGCGGGCTTTTTCTTTATGCTGCTCAAGTGCAAGCTCGATCAGCCGGCTGATCAACTCGCTGTAGGGAATTCCGCTCGCTTCCCACATTTTGGGATACATGCTGATACTCGTGAAGCCCGGAATCGTGTTCACTTCGTTTAAATAAATTTTCCCCGTTCCGCGTTCCAAGAAAAAATCGACGCGCGCCATTCCCATGCATTCGATTGAACGGAACGCTCGCACCGCGTATTCCTGGAATTGCGCCACCTGTTTTTTATTCAGCTTCGCCGGAATTTCCAACCGCGTCCCTGTCTCCAGATACTTCGCCGCGTAATCATAGAATTCTCGATGCGGAATAATTTCGCCGGGAATCGACGCCTTCGGCTCGTCATTGCCCAAGACAGAAACCTCGATCTCGCGCCCTCGAATCGCCCGCTCCACGACAATCTTCTGCGCAAACTCCGCCGCAAGATCCATCGCCGCCGGCAATTCAGCAGCGTTGCTTACGCGCGTCATGCCCACCGA
>DATGJE010000261.1:0-8427 GCA_035295305.1 Candidatus Acidiferrales bacterium
GGTTTTGAACGGTGAGCCGCCAATAATGCCGCGAATTCGTTCGGCCTTGCTTTGTACCGCCGCCGTATCGCAACCGGAAAACAGGAGCAGAAATTCTTCGCCTCCCACTCTCCCCACGATGTCGTATATGCGGACGGACCCCAGAATTCGCAGCGCGGCTTCGCGCAATACGTGATCTCCGGTCAGCTGCCCCAGTGAATCATTGATGTTTTTGAAACGGTCGAAGTCAATGAGAATCAGCCCAAGCGGCTTGCCCTCACGATTCGCGCGGCTTAACTCCCGCTCGAGCATATCGAGAGTATTTCCGCGGCTCCACGTGCCCGTCAGTGAATCGTGGGTTGATTTGAAGCGGACGAGTTCCCGCGCTTGAATCACATCAGCTTGCATTTGCAGGATCCGTTCGCCAATGCGGATGCGAGCGCGTAACTCCGGCGCGTTACAGGGCTTCGTCAGATAATCGTCGGCTCCGGATTCGAGGCCTTCGATGACGTCCTGTTGATTATGGCGCGCCGTCAGCAGAATGACGTACGTGTATGCTTCCCTATTGCGCGCGCGCAGCTTCCGGCATATTTCCACGCCGCTCAAGGCGGGCATCGTCCAATCCATCAAAACCAAACGCGGGCAATTCGGCGCCTGAAGAGCGGCCCACGCCGCGGTTCCGTCTTTCGCAACCTGAACGTCGCAGCCCCATTTGTCCAGCAGCGGTACGAGCAGCAGGCGAGAAATGGGATCGTCGTCGACGAGCAGAACTTTCATTCACAAACTCCGGTGAGAAGGGACGCAACACATCACGGAGCACGACAATGCCCATGAGGACGCAGCGCTTACTTTTTTAGCATCGGAGAATCAGCAGGATAGAAAACGCCTGGAAACGCAACGATGAGCTTGCCAATCGAGGATGTACCAGGTGAAGCAGACCTGTTCCGAGTTGGAACAGAAGCAACGCGAGGTGGCGATCGCTGCGGCGACGAAGCTCAAAACGCTCCGCCTCCGCAACAGCCCGCCCTGTACTCCGCAACTCGCCTACGTGATTTCTGCTTAGTGCGCGTAGCTCGAGTTGATAAAGTTATCCACGTCCCTGTGCAGCTTGTGATGCGCTTTCTCGTCGATGTAGACCATGTGGCCGGAGTCGTAATAGGCGAAACTGATGTTCTTACGAACCGACGGCTCAAGGCCCATGTGAGACACGGTTTCCTCGATGCCGTTGAACGGTGTCGCCAGATCGTAATAGCCGCACACGACGAGCACTTTCAGATTCGATTGCTGCGTCATCGCGGAGCGCAGTACTTCGGCGACATCAGTGTTGCCGGTCTGATCCCATGGCCGGACGTTCGCCGTGACGGTGTAATAATTTTCGCTGTCCCACTTCAAATCGCGACGCACGTAATCCTGGAACGTCGCGACGAACGCTCCTTCGTATGACGCTTCGCTCGGATCGTATTCGGGCCGTTCACTCGCAGCGTCTCGGTTCATGCCTTCGAAGCGCGAGTCGAGGCGCCCAACAACGAGCCGTTTATCACGTTCCAGTTCCGTGAACCAGCGGAAAGGACTGACGCGCAGGTCCGCTTCTTCAATGTACGTTGGTGAAAGCGCCGTCAAGCGCGCCATGTCTTTCACCACTTTTTCTTTCTCTTCGGGAGATAGCTGGTCGCCTTTCGCCAGCGCTTCGGCGTATTCGCCGTGCGCAAACTCGCGGGCCTGTTGGGCGACTTGCTCAACGGTCTCACTTTCAAGATCGGGCGCCAGCAAATGGTGGTACCACGCGGAAGTCACGTACGTGGGCAGATAAAATTCCGACCGGTCATCGGCTCCCCAACTCGCAAAAGCAACCGTGGATACCAACACGATTCCATTCAGGTAAATCTGATGGCGCTCCTGCAAGACGCCAGAGAGCTCCGCCGAGCGCGTGGTTCCATAGCTTTCGCCAATCAAATACTTCGGCGAATCCCAACGTTCGTTGCGCGTGATGTACTGGTAGATGAAATCGGAGAACCATGTGGCATCTTCGACGATGCCGTGGAACTGCGCGGGATTCTCGCCGGGCGCGGGACGGCTGTAGCCTGTCGAAATCGCATCAACGAAAACAAGATCGGTGGCGTCCAGGAAGGAATCCTCGTTGTCCGTGATGGTGTATGGCGCGGCCATGCCGTGGCCGTCGGGCGTCAGCACCACGCGCTCAGGTCCCATACCCATGTGAGTGAAGAGCGAGGCCGAGCCCGGTCCGCCATTGTAAACAAAGGAGACGGGGCGCTTGGAAACATCCGGCACGCCGTCTTTCGTGTACCCCACGTAGAAGAACGTCGCCTTCGGATTGCCTTGGTCGTCTTTTATGACGTACGTGCCCGCGGTAGCCGTGTAATTGATCTCCTGCCCGCCGATGCGCGCGCTGTGATGCGTCACCTCCGTCTTTTCCACCGGCGGCGGCAGAGGCGCGTGGCGTACCTGAGTATTTTCATTCTGTGCTGGAGATTGCTCCTCCGTCATTCCGGGAATTCCAGGCTGACCTGGGCGTTGCTGCTGCCCGGGGCGCCTCTGCTGCGCAACAACCGTGAATGGCATCGCGAAAACAAACAGTGCTCCAACAATAATGCGGCTTATTCTCATCGCATCCTCTCCCCTGACACTGGCGGTTAACAGCATTCCGCCCTGCGGGATTTTCCTATTAGGAACATGCTCTGAGACGTGCGAACGAACAGCGCAGTTTCACGCGAGCGCAGCAAACTCAGAATAGTCTGGCGCTATTGCTCTGGCTCGAATTCCGATTGGCTAAGGGGGGAATATTGGTGCGGCCATGCTAGCGGCCGCACCGGTCTTTGGGGTGTTGCGTTACGCTGAGATCAAATCGCTTTGCGGTGTGGCTGGAACAATATCCGCGGCGGCGGTCGCGCCCGGCAAGACCGCCGTTTTCGCGCGCCGAATCTGTCGCGCGAGCCCCAGTTTTTTCAGAGCCCAAATGCCGTACCAGTTCAGATCAACTTCATACCACCTGAGCCCGTGGCGCGCCGACGTGGGATACGCATGATGGTTGTTATGCCAGCCTTCGCCAAACGTAAGCAAGGCCACCCACCAATTGTTGGTCGAATGATCGCGCGTGGCAAACCGGCGAGAGCCCCACACGTGCGTTGCCGAATTCACCAGCCAGGTGGCATGCAAGCCAACTACTGTGCGCAGGAAAACTCCCCACAGCAGGAATGGAAGGCCGCCGATGGCGAACAGCACCACGCCCAGCACGATCATCGGCACGTAATTGTATTTCGTGATCCAAACTTGAAACTTGTCCTTTGCCAGATCGGGGACGTAGCGGGCCAGTGTGGATGTGTCGTGATGCATTGATTTGCCCACCAGGATCCAGCCCACGTGCGCCCACCATTTGCCGTCAATTGGAGAGTGCGGATCGCCTTCGCGATCGGAGAACTGATGGTGAATCCGGTGCGTCGCCACCCAAAAAATCGGGCCGCCTTCCAGCGCCAGAGTCGCGCAAACGGTCAAGAAGTATTCCACCCATTTCGGAGTTTTGTAAGCGCGGTGCGTCAACAGCCGGTGATAACACATGCCAACGCCGAGGCTTCCGGAGACCCACCACAGAAAAAGCGCGACCAATAAAGCCTTCCACGTAAAAAAGAAAAGGGCAGCGATCGCGCCCAAATGAAATAAAACCATAAAAGAAGAAGTCACCCAGTTAATGTCGCGGTCGCCCGGTTGTCTCCGTTGCAGATTTTCGAGTTCCATTGATCGTCCTTCCCTGTTCTCTTTTTAGGCCGCCAGCGCTTTAGGCGCGACTTTCACGGCAGACCGTGCATATTTGTTGCATTCAAGATCACGCCGAATCGCAGTGGCCAGATCCAGGTGCACGTTAGAAATGCCGGAACCCCCAAAATCGGGAGGACCGCTTCCGGTTCACGTCCGGAGCGATGGGTTCCGAATGCGAACAATTCAGTAGTGGAGATTCAAACCAAACTGCGGAATTCACTCGCGCGAGTGGACTACGTCTTGGTCTTGGATGAATCGCTGCTGTGATTAGAACTCTCCCGTTAGAGAGTCTACAGTGCCACAAGAAGATTGTCTGTTCAATACAGGACATGCATCTACGCGCCCGTAAGATTACTAGCCATAGGTACAGGTCGCTTCAGCGGCACGTCGGAATATCGCCATGCCACATCGAGCGATTCCGAAATGCTCCGAGCCTGCCCTCGCGCCCAGACGGGTACGCTGTTTCTGCCTGAATGAATGGCCTGTGTATTCGATGCGCCGAAAGACGCAATTGTTGTAGTTATTTCACGCCAGATCCAAAAGAACCGCGCGCGGAGGCAGTGAGACTGTTTACAGCAGGAGACGAAACGAACGCTCACGTGCCCTTTGAGTCTCCTTAGATCGCCCCGAACCTTCGGGGCCCCTCATATCGCAGGCGGAAAAAAGCATGGTAAGGCAGCGAGTAGTGGATGCTGATCAATCGAAACCACGGCGCGCTCTCCGGCGTGTAGCTGACGTGCCCATACGCAGTGGGCCGCGTGATGCCGGCTTTCCCCGATTCGCCCAGGACCTGCATGGAAATGGTCCGAAAATCCTCGTCGATCAGTTTTTTTCCGAGCAGTTCACCATAAAGAGACGGTCCGCCTTCACAAAGCAGCGTTCCGATGCCGTGTTCTCTTCTAAGCAATTCTACAATCGCCGCAATGTCGGCGTGAGTGCCTTCCCCGATGCCAAGGATTTTAATCGGTTGCTCGCGTCCCAAAGCCTTTAACCGTGCTCGCAAGTTCCTTTCCCCCGTGGAGGTGGTGATGATCCAGGGTTCAACTCGCGATGATCGAAAGATGCGATGATCGGCATCGATGTTCCCGGATCCGGTGAGAATCATGATTCGCTGTGGCCCGATGTTTAAAATCTCCCTACGGTACGCCCATAATTGCTCATCCTCGATGGCATAGTCAGAGCCCTGCCCGTCCGCGTCTTTTTCTTCACGCAGCGTGCCGGCTCCGATCAACTGCGCGTCATGGTGGGCGCGCAGAAAATCCATCAGCCAGCGATCCTCGCGGCTCTTTGAAACTTCCGATCCGCTGGTGCGTCCCGCGATTTCCCTGAACGAAGCTCTGCCATCCAGCCCGATGACAAAATTGGAGGTTATGTACGGACGGTGGGTATCGGCACGCGCTGGAAATCCAAATGGACCATAACGCGCCCGAATGTCTGGCGGTAACGGGAACGTGTCTTCGCTTGCATTGTAACAGGGCCGCAGATTCATCACCGCCTCTGCGAGCCATGATACCAATTTCAACCCAATTCGCTATTCGTGGAAATATTCGCGCAAACGCCGTTTGGCTAAACTTGCGAAGCGGTTATGGCGGGGCCATCACCCGGAACGGCGCGGAGAGATGCTCGCTCCGTGCTTCTGTTTCTGCAATCGCTGGAAGTTGTCGGCGCCGTGTTGCACCAGTTTCTTTCCGCCCAGGCGCTCATAACCGCCGACAAATGAATTCTGCTCTGATTTGAACTTGGTTGATGATTGCTTTTTCTGTTTCGTTTGTTTCTTGGCCATGAGGGATACCTCGCTCCCGAAACGCTCCCCATCAACACGCAGCTATGTCTCGCAAGTCCGGAGACACATACCGAGGCTTTCAGTAGTTGCCTGCAATGTTTACCGCAGCGAGCTGCTGCGGCTGGATTGCGCGCCCTCTGCCATGTCATCGAACGTGCGGCTTCTCTGCAGCCGTCCGGCGAACTGCTCGCGCTTACCGTTAATTACATACAACTCATCCTCGGTCAGTTTTCCCCAACTTTCCTTGATTTTGCCTTTGTATAGCTTCAAAGAACCTTCCACCCAGTTCCAGTTCATTCTTCGCCTTCCTCTCAATGATTTAGACGTCGTTGGCTGGCACACAGTGACATTCCATGCCACCTGAGGGCGAGGCTTACTGAACCATTATACTCCCATCATAATGCTTGGTGCTAGGCATTCGCTGTCGCGCGAGGGTCTGTGGCCGCAGGCTAATCGGAAGGAGATTCACAAGGGTGTTCAGTTTGACAGGAGCCGACCTGGCCCGGCGGCTGCGAAATGTCTTTCGACCCCGCTTGGCCGCTGCGGCCATCCAGTATGCTTCAGATCGCACGTCGAACCGTCATTCTGATCTGTGAGCGTCTAAGATGACCGGCATGTCTAACCCGCCGCTCCTATTGCTTCCTGCGCTTCTTCCTCGCCGCTGGTGTGGTTAGTTTGTGCGTTCCGGTGCCCTCGGTGCTAATCAGGGCCATGGCGTCCCGGGCGTTGAACGGGTACCGTCGGACTGACTGCTGGCCGGTGGTGCTTAGCGTCACGTCCACGCGGCGATTGTTGGCCAGTACGATGACCTGTAGATTGTTCAGCATTTTCTGGCGGTCATCGGGACTCAGGTCCGGGTTTTCCTGCATCTGCTGCTTCACCTGATCGGCATCCAGATTGTCGGCCTCGCCAAACGACCGCGTTTCAATGCTGCCGGACGGGACGCCGTGTTCGACCAGGAAGTTTTTCGTGCGTTCCACGCGTCGCTCCGTGAGAGCCTTGTTGAACTCCACAGAACCGCGGACGTCCGCATGCCCACCGAGGATCAGATGTGCATCTGGCTTGAATGTGAGATACCTCTGGAAGTCTGCTGCTAAAGATGTGAGCACTTTCTGCTGGCTCTCGACGAGGCCTCCGCCAGGATTCTGGACTTTAGGCCGAGCCGTTTGAAAATAAATGCTGTGCAGCGCAAGCCTCGCTTCGAGCTCTACCATTTCCGGCGGTGGAGGAGGCACCTGCACTTCGACGCTAGTGGAAGCGTCCGCCGTGCCGCCACGCCCGTCGCTGACATTGCATTTCACTTCGTAGGTGCCCGCCGGCGCGCCAGTCGAATCGAACTGCACTTTTGCCCCACTTCCTGTGATCTGGCCTCCCGTACTCGTGTAGCTGTAGGTCAATGGATCGTTGTCTGGGTCGCTGCCGTTTGCGTTGATGCCCGTGCTTTCGCCCTGCAGGATCGGAGTGCGGTCTGCCGAGCAGGAGAGCGTAGGCGGCCGATTCGGCTGCGGTTCAACGCGAATTTCCCCGGAGCAATCCGCCGTGCCGCCCTTCCCATCGTCCACACGCACCTTGACCGTGTATGTTCCAGGAGCCATGTCTGAGGAATTCCATCGAGCTTCGGAACTGGTTCCTTCAACTGTGCCGCCGCTGGCCGTCCAGGAATAGGTCAGAGGATTGTTATCCGGATCGCTGGCATCCGCGCGCACAGCGATTGTGTCGCCGGAACCGGCATAAACCGTGCTTTTATCAACTGAACAGGTGGCCACCGGCGGGCGGCTGGGCAGAGGTTCGGCATGGTGCCCGCCGAAGCGCAGGACGATTCCCGTCGAGAGACGTAGGTTGTTCTGCCTCTCTGTCTGGCCCGCGAGCACTGAACTATCTTTAAACCGCGTCATCAAATATTCGGCCTGGAACAGACGCAGCGCAATGTGGCGATGCAACGTGATGTCGAGTCCGCCTCCCACAGTCATGGCGAACGCGTTCTCGGAACCGAGGGGTGTGCAACTCGAGCCTGCGGTGCATCCGGAGATTGTCACGGAGCTGGCATGCGCGGCGCCGAAAAGCGCCTGCGCAAATGGAGTGAACCTTTCGTGCATGCGATAGGACAGACGCGGGCCGAACAAATATGTGTACGCGCTTCCGTTCGCATCGAACGTTTGGTCTCCGCTCGGACTTAGGAGCGTCAGCTTATTGTTGTCATAGCCGCCAAAATCCGCCACCAATCCGAGATACCGATTGAAGTTGTATGCCACGGAAGTGCTGCCGCCATGCAGATAGCCCATGCGGTTGCTCGTCGCCGTAGGCATCGCGCGCCAGAAGGAATACCCCAGGAACCATTCGATCTTGGGAGTGTACGCTTCTGAATCATCGCGCTCGTGTCTTGCACGCGCTTTCCGGTTCGCGGAAAAGAGTACAGGCAACGCCTTGGAAGTTTTCGAATCAGCCTTGGCAATTGGAGATGGCGCGACGGAAGCGGCAGGAGCAGTCTTCTTCGCCTTCGCTCCGGGTTTTGCTGTGCCTCCCGCATACAACGCGGGTACCATCAGGAAAGCGAACGCCAATGTGGCGCTAAATCGTGCTGCTAATCGCATTTTGCCCCCTAAGTCGTTTCCGTTATGCGACGCGAGGTTCAATGTCCCCGCGTCGCATCGGTCAAGCTAGTCCGCGTTTCCTTCTCAAATCACTTCTCGCTTTATGGAGCGGGTACGTTGATGACGGTGTTAACCATGGTCACCGAGGCATTCAGTGCCAGAGCCCGGCCATTGAGCGTGACGACTGCTGCGTTGCCCGGCGTAGAGAACGACACTCCGGAGGACGCGATGATTGTTCCCACCATTGTCCCGCCGCCTGCCGCATTGATCGTCGCGAAGCTGCCCACTTGCCAAAACACGTTC
>DATGJE010000262.1:0-6838 GCA_035295305.1 Candidatus Acidiferrales bacterium
GCGGCAGTTGTCCGGCTATCGATGAAAAAAAGATTCCGCTGCCGAAGCACGGCCATCACATCAGCCATCAACGCAGGATCGGTTGTCGCACGCGACCCTTCATGATTATTTATTCCCGCGGCGTGCGGCACGGCCTCAAGCATCTGCCCGAGCAAACGATCCACTTCGCCGGCGCCCATGCCCACGCGCAACTCGATAGCTTCCGGCTTCGCGGTGTTGCCTTCGAATTCCATCGGTAGATGAAGCATCACCTGATCGCCGCGGCGGAATGCTTCGTCCGCAATTTCCGCCGAATGCGGTTGGCTCGGCAAAATGGATAGCGTCAGCGGATAACGAAGCTTCAGGAGAGCTTCAGCGGGCGCAAGATCGCTTCCGAGATCGTCGATGATGATGGCGAGACGCGCGCCGCTTACACGCTCCGCTCCCGTTCGATTCGCATTGTCGGCATTCGCCACGCTGATGTGAATGGATTGCGTGCGCCTGCCGTCCAGCAAGTAATCAAAGCGAATCGCGTCGGAGGGACTGGAGCGCGGCACGTGAGCTAGATGGTAACGCTCCGCCGCACGGTCGAGCGCACCTTCGACCGCCGGAGCCTTCGCGGCATCCGGCAAATTGACAAAAATATCATCGGCGACAAGTCGCGCGCGTTCGCCCTGGCGCGCCCCCATTTCGGGACGAATGACAATCTCGGCGTCGCGTCCCCCGGCCTTTTGCGCCGCCGCCACCAAATCGCGCGTGATCGAGCGAAGCTCGGATCTGCTCGGTGATTTTTTCTGACAACCAGCGGCAAGAAACGCAATCGCCAAAAATAAAAAGACGATGCGTAAGGGAGAATCGGTGTCGCGAGTTTGAACCTGCGCGTTTTTCACCGCCACGCGCGAATCAGGCGGCCTTCGGCTCTGCGGCAGGGGCCTGGAGAATTTCGATGGCCCGTTTTACGACCGGGTCATTCGCGGACGGCAGTTGTCCCGGAGCGGGCGGAGCGAGTTGGTCCTGATTGAGCTGTGCGACGTCATTCACAGCTTGCGGATTCACTTGCACCGTGGGCTCAACGCCTTCCTTGGGAATCGATTTCCCGTTGGGTGTGAAATAGTTGGCGACCGTAAGAATCAGCGCCGCGCCATCGTCCAAAGTGATTATCTTCTGCTGCGAAGCCGTGCCGAATGTTGTTTCGCCCACAGTATCACCGCGATGATTATCCGCGACCGCCGCCGCAAGAATCTCAGCGGGACCCGCCGTGCCATTCGAAATCAGCACAGTCATCGGTCCTTTCCAGACAGCCTTGGAAGCGTCGGCCGAGAAAGTCTGCGTCGCGACGGTCTGGCCGCGCAGCGTTCCAATTGTGCCGGACGTCAGGAAAAGCTGCGCCGCATCTATCCCTTCGTTCGTCGGACCCGAAGCGCAATCGCGCAAATCGAGAATCAGCTTCTTGGCGCCTTGGCGCTGGAATTCCACCAGCTTCTCGCGAATTTGTTTCGCTGTCCCGGGCTCAAATGCGGGAATGCGAATGTAAGCAATGTCGCTCTGCATTTCTTCCTGAAGAACGCGCGGGGACTGAAGTTTGGCGTAAGTCATGGTCACGCTAAACGGTTCCTGCGTGCCCCGGCGAATCACATCGACTTTGACGGTTTGCCCCGGCTCGCCAGTCAACAGGACCTGTGCCTGCCCAATGGACATCTCCGTAGTTGAAAAACCGGCGATCGAATCGAATAGGTCGCCATCGTGAAGCCCAGCCTTCTGTGCGGGACTATCCGGCAAAACGGAAACGGCGACTACGTAACCGAAGCGCTTCGAAATGAACACACCGATCCCGCCCTTCGATTTATCGTCAACTTTTTGCTTATAGTCGGCGTACTCGAGCGGGCTCAAATAGCTCGATTGCGGATCCAGCGAGTCAAGCAGTCCATGGAGAGCGCCGGAAGTGACCTTGTGAATGTCCGGCTGGTCGACGTAGTTGTCTTGGATGCGCGTCAGCACTTCGCTGTAGACGCTAAGGGAAACATAAGACTTGTCGTCACCGGTCTTGCCCTTCACGTAGCCGACCGCCACATATGCGAAAATCAGCACCGACAGCACAATCACAGCTTTTTTCCAAAATGGACTCATTGTGTTTTTCCCATGCCCGGTGCTTTGCCGTTCCGCCAGCAAACAGCCAACTCGAGCGAACCTGGATTATAGCATCCCTGGACTGTCTTTATCAGCGCCATGAGTGCGCCCCCTGATGGGGCAGGTGCCAGCATCTTTCGATGCTCGGGGCTTGGCTGCGGATGGCTGGGAGTAGGCTTTTCCTTGGAGCAGGCTGGTACGCCGCGTGTTGTGCTTCCCCAATTTTTGGTTCAGGAACTTCCGGGCCAATGGATTTACGGTGGTGGGTCAGTTTGAATTTTCTTGATCGTGACACAAGGAGTTAAAATTCAAACTGACCCATTACCCGGATTCCCCTCCCATGTCTACTCATCGTGCCGGTCTGCGGCATCGGAATCATCTTCGTGGGCCGAGGCGATGTAAGTCTGAGAGATGCGGTCGTGCCACGTCATGCGATCTTCGTCCCACAGCGCCCAGAGGAAACCGAGCAGCAATGTTGCACCGGAGAGTAAATAGCCGAAGCTCCGCCATAGCAGCTGGCGCGTCTCCGGGAACGTGCCGTCCAAGGCAACAACAGTAAGTCTACCTGCCCTCATGCCAGGGGTCGGGCCTGAAAACAGAGTAAAAAGGCAGAAATAAATCGCATAGATCAAAAAGAACGTCGCCGCGTACACCGCCAAATCCATACGCACAAAGCCGAGCTGGCCGCCCATCGACCGAAAAAGCCCAAGGAAGCCAATGAATACGCCGGACACGATGGCCGCGTCGACCGCGCCCGCGAGGCGACGGTTCGCCAGCTCGGCAACCGGCAAGGTTGAGCCGTCAGGATGCAACCGGTAATTCTCAACCACGGAGAAATCCAGCTGCGGCTGCGAGACGTGAATTTCCACGCGCTGCGTCGGGCGAAGGCGCGCTAGCGTGCGGGGCGCCGTCGCCGTCGTGATCACGTCGGGAGAATTACCGTGGCTGAAAGGCAGAGCGGGTTGCGAATCCTCTTCATCTTGCGATGGATGCCTACGCGAGCGATAGACTTCCAGGCGTCGGGCAACCTCACGGCGCCATTCAGGTTCTTCAGAAGAGGCGGAAGCGCGGTTCGGAGCGGCAGAGGGCTGGGCGACCGCAAAAGCAGACTCACAAAACGGGCACACGTCGACCGCTTGGTTGCTTACCGCGCCACATTGCGAGCAGACTTGAATCACCGGTTCGTTTTGCGCTGCGGACCGGAATCCCATGAGGAACGAAAGCATCGTAGCAGATTGACGCCACAGAAGCGCACAGAAATCAACCAGCCAGTGTCGCGAATCAGACAACGCCGTCCACCGGGCGTGCGCACCCCATCAACGACCATGAGACGGCCATGAGTAGCGAAGCGAAACAACAAAACCCGCCGCTACAAAATTGGCGCGGCGTGTTAGGCTCCTAGATTCTTCCTGAACGATGCGCCATTTTGCCGAAAACCGCTTCCTCACCCACCCAGGTAAACGAACGATGGCGACGCTATTGTTGTTGGTGACGCCGGTGCTCATGCCCGCCCGTGCAAACGCGCAAACCCCCAGTCGCTCGCGGTTGCGAACACAAAACAGCGAAATGACACTCGAAGCGGATTCCCAGAAGCAAGCCGGAAAGATTTTTTACGCGGACGGTCACGTTGACATTTTGTATGGCAGCGTCCGTTTGCGCGCGGACCATGTCCAATACAATGAAGACACAAAAATGGCGGCCGCGCGCGGACACGTCCAGTTCGATTACCAGACGCAGCACATGGACGCGGATGAAGGAACATTTAACATGAAAACCGGCCGCGGTTCATTTCGCAACGTGCGCGGCACAGTTACCGCGCAGCATCTTTCCAATCCCAGTGTGCTGGTCAGTCCTAACCCTCTCACGTTCGCTGCCGCCACCGTCGAACGCACGGACGACGACACGTTTGTCGTGACCCATGCGTGGGTGACTGTGTGCAAGCCGGACAGCCCGCAATGGAAATTCTATGCTCCCAAAGCGGTGATTCATTTGCAGAAATCCGTAGCGCTTGACAACGCGTCCTTCCGCCTTTTTTACGTGCCGATTATTTATCTCCCCTACGCTTCAGTGCCCATCGCGAGAAAGCTCCGCCAGTCAGGGTTCCTGATTCCAGAGGTCGGTAACACCACGGCAAAGGGATTTGTCTTCGGAGATTCGTTCTACTGGGCGCCCACCGAATGGATGGACGCAACTATAGGAGCGGAATATTTAAGCCGTCGCGGTTGGAGCCAGACAGCCGATATTCGGATGAAGCCATGGCAAAACGCCACGCTGACAGCGAGTTATTTCGGAGTCATCGATCGCGGCATCGCCGTCCCCGGCGGAATTGTTACCAAGCAGGGCGGCCATGAGGATCGTGTTTTTTTCGACGCGTTATTGCCCGGCGGCTGGCGCGCGGTTGCGGATCTCGATCAGCTATCTTCCCTCACGTTCCGCCTCGCCTTTTCGGAGACATTCGAGCAAGCCGTTAACTCGGAAGTCCGGAACACAGCATTTCTGACAAAAAATTTTGACGGTTTCAGCGTCAGCCTTGCCTCCATGAGCTACAAAAACTTCTTGAGCGCGCAGCCAGACACCGCGATCGATTTGCGGACCGCGCCGGAAGTTCGGGTCAGCTCCGTCGACCGCGCACCGTGGGAAAAACTTCCCATATATGTGGGCTTCGATTTTTTCGCCGACGCGATGCATCGCGAAACGAACGTGCCCCCGGGATTCGAAACTCCTTCGTTCGTGTCGCGAACGGAATTTGCCCCAAACGTGACCGTCCCGCTGCACTGGGGGCCTTGGCTGGGAGTGACGCCCAGCTTTACGTTGCGTTCCCTGCGCTACGGCGGGCAATTGCAGAATGGAGTTTTCGTCAATCAGCCATTCGTGCGGACCACCGAGGAATTCTCGCTCGATTTGCAGCCGCCTTCTTTTGACCGCGTGTGGACCGACGGCGCGATCAAATGGAAGCATGTCGTCGAGCCCAAGGTCGCGTATCACTATGTGAACGGCGTGAACGACTTTGGCCGGTTTTTGCACTTCGATGAAGACGACACACTAACTGATACCAACGATGTTCAGTACGGCGTCACGCAACGGCTCTACCGGCGGGATGGTGACGGCGACGCTCAGGAAGTGGCCAGCTGGGACCTGACGCAAAAATATTATTTTAATCCGACCTTCGGCGGCGCGCTGGTTCCGGGCGCGCGCAACGTTTTTCAGGCTCTTGATTCGCTCACGCCCTTCGCATTCGCCGACAGCTTGCACCACTTTTCGCCCATCATCAGCGACTTGCGCATCGAGCCCGGCGGCCGTTTCGACACGCAGTTTCGCGTGGACTTCGATCCCGAGCGCAACCGCCTGACGGCGATCGGCTCGCTCGTGAAAATCCGCCCTTACCGCGAATCCTTTTTGACCCTAGCGGATTTTTCCACCGTCAGCATTCCAACAACATCCTCAATCAATCCGGGAATCGTCTTGCCTCGGTCAAATCAAGTCCGCGCCCTCGTCGGCTACGGCAGCCTGAACCGCCGCGGATGGAACACGGCCCTTGGGTTCAGTTATGACGTGAGCCAGAGTCTCTTTCAGAGTCAAGTCGCTCAGCTCTCTTACAACGGCTCGTGCTGTGGCATCGGCTTCGAATACAGAAGGTTGTCGCTGGGTACGGTACGAAACGAAAATCAATTTCGCGTTGTTTTTCTGATCGCCAATCTTGGATCGTTTGGCAACCTGCGGCGGCAGGAAACCATTTTTTGAGAGGGATGGTGAAAGACGAGCTGTATTACCTGACGATTGCCGACGCCGCAGCCCTGCTGCGCAAAAAGAGGATTTCGCCCGTGGAACTTACGAAAGCCGCCCTCACGCGAGTGGAAACTCTGAATCCACGCCTGAACGCGTTCATTACAGTCACTGCGGAGCGCGCGTTGCGTGAAGCCCGCGCCGCCGAGCGGGAAATCGCGCGCGGGAAATATCGCGGCCCTCTGCACGGAATTCCCATCACGCTGAAGGACAACATTTGCACCGAAGGCGTGCGAACCACCGCTGGCTCGAAAATCCTCGAAAAATTTATTCCGTTGGCAGACGCCGACGTGGCCCGGAAGCTTTCGCTTGCAGGCGCTGTGCTGCTCGGCAAAACAAATCTCCACGAGTTCGCCTACGGAATCACCACGGAGAATCCGCATTACGGCCCCGCGCGGAATCCGTGGAATCTCGAATGCATACCCGGCGGCTCGAGCGGTGGTTCCGCGGCAGCCGTCGCAACAGGAATGGGATTCGCCTCTGTGGGAACAGACACTGGCGGCTCGATACGAATTCCGTCGGCGCTCTGCGGCATCGTCGGGCTAAAACCGAATTTCGGTCGCGTGAGCTGCAAAGGAATCGTGCCTCTCGCGGTGACTCTCGATCACGCCGGCCCGCTCGCAAGAACCGTCGCTGACGCAGCGCTTATGCTCGACGCAATTTGCGAATGCGAGAAGCCGCAGCAAACCTTCCACAAAGCCGCGCGCGCAGGTCTGCTAAAGCGCGGCAAGAAAACCCAATTGCGCATGGGCTGGCCGCGAGAATACTTCTTTGACCGCGTGGACCCCGAAATCAAGCGCGCCATCGAAGCGGCCGCGAAAGTCCTCGAAGGTCTCGGCGCCCGCGTGGAAGAAATCTCCTTGCCGCATATTGCGGATTCAGTTGACCCGAGCACGCAAATTGCCCTGGCCGAAGCGCTCGAGTATCACGAAAGCCAGGGATATTTTCC
>DATGJE010000263.1:0-3496 GCA_035295305.1 Candidatus Acidiferrales bacterium
AATCTCACCGTCTTTGTAAAGCACAACCTGAAAGCGATTGACGGTCTTGGTCCAGGTGAAATCCTGAATGTTGCCGTACGGCTCGGTTACGTCCCACGTGACGACCACGCGATCCTCGAGTTCCTTTGCGTAGCGAGCCCCGGACATGCGCGGCTTGAAGAAAACGCAGATCGCGGGAACCGTGTTGACTAAATTCCCCGCGCCTTCGGAGAGCGCATCGAAACGGGCGATGGAGACTCCGCCCTGATCGCGCCGCGTGAACGCGGGATTGCCGCCGCCGGCAAACGCGCTTCTTGCTGGCGGGCCGAATCGAATCGAGCCGGTAACGCCGACGGAAAACGAATCCCACGTCTTGCCGGAAAATGGAAATGAGAAGTTATGCAGCGTGACCGTGGGGCCGCTTAATTCCTGGCCGGAGTCGGCGTCCCAACGCAGCGGAAGTCTCTCGACGCGATAGCCTGCGTCTCCTGGCGTGAAGCGAAGAGTGCGGTGATCGAGGTCGAAGAGGTTTTGCTCGCCGAGCGCGCCCTTGTCCAGCTCCATGAGAATCAAATTGCCGAAGACGGAGACTTTGCCGATCGACTTGCCGGGCTGCTCGCGTTCTTGGGCATGCGCAGCCGATTTCGGCAGCAGGATGATGCTCAGGATCAGTAATATCAGTAACGAATGGCGGTTATGTATCGTCATCATCGGCCCCCTTCAACTAAGGCCGCATTCTATTTATAAAATATGCAAAATGGAAAGCGATTTTACTGCCGCCAATCAATCGTGGGACCGCTCAGATGACAAACTGTTATGGTGCCTCGCAGCCATGAACCAAGAGAGCGCCGGCGGGCGGTTTGATTTCCGCGCGCCTCGGTGTACACTCTTGAACACTTTCCAGATCCCATGTTTTCCGGCCGTGGATACCTGCCATTCGCAAATCACGGCTTGGGAAAAATCCAAGGAGGCTTCGCAATGGCGAATCCTGTAAAAGCAATTCCCGAAAATCACCCCACGATTACACCCGGACTGACCTGCAAGAACGCGGCGCGCGCAATCGACTTCTACAAACAAACATTTGGCGCGAAAGAACTGATGCGCATGGAAGGGCCCGGCGGTTCCATCGGTCACTGCGAACTGGCCATCGGCAATTCCAAAATCATGGTCAACGACGAGTTCCCGGGGCACGCCGTCGCACCGGCAGGCTGTACCGCCCATTCCCTCTATGTCTACTTCGAGGATTGCAACGCAGTGTTCAACCGCGCCGTCGCCGGCGGTGCGAAAGTAGTTATGCCGCTGACGGATATGTTCTGGGGCGACCGCTTCGGATCGATTACGGACCCCTTCGGCCACAACTGGGGCATCGCCCAGCACGTTGAAGACGTGGCGCCGGAAGAGATGGCGCGGCGTTCGAAAGAATGGATGGCCAAGGCTGCGGGGCAGGGTCAGTAACGTCGTAAGTTTTTTCTTGTGAAATTCTCCTGAGCGGGACGCGATGTGCCAGTGGGCGGGCGCTCGCTCAGGAACTGATCTTGTGGCTCGCGGGGCGCGCTATGCCGTGGCGTCGATGCTGGCGCGGACTTGTTGCCAGCGACGCGGACGGCGCTTGGGGTCGAGAACTTTTTTGCGCAGGCGAATTGACTTCGGCGTGATTTCAACGAATTCATCATCGGTAATAAATTCGATGGCCATTTCCAGAGTGAGCACGCGATGCGGCACCAGGCGAATCGCTTCGTCGGCGCTCGAAGAACGCATATTCGTTTGCTTCTTTTCCTTGGTGACGTTCACGTCCATGTCCGCTTCGCGCGCATTCTCGCCGATGATCATTCCTTCGTAAACTTCCACGGCGGGGCCGACGAAAAGTTCGCCGCGTTCCTGCAAATTCCACAGCGCAAATGCCGTGGTTTTTCCGGCGCGATCAGCAACCAGCGCGCCTGTGTTGCGCGACGCCAGCTCTCCCGCGTATTCCGTCCAGCCATCGAAGAGCGAGTGCAGCAGCGCCGTGCCGCGTGTGTCGGTAAGAAGCTGGCCGCGCAATCCGATCAAGCCGCGCGAGGGAATCTTGAATTCCATGCGGACGCGCCCCGAGCCATGATTCACCATCTTTGCGAGTTCCGCGCGACGGCTGCCCAGCGTTTCCATCACCACGCCCACAAAAGTTTCCGGGCAATCGACGACTAACAGCTCGACGGGTTCGAGCCGTCGTCCATTTTCCGTGCGCACCACGATCTCCGGTTTGCCGACCATCAACTCGTAGCCTTCGCGGCGCATGGTTTCAATCAGAATCGCGAGTTGCAATTCGCCGCGTCCCAACACACGAAACGCGTCGGTCGTTTCCGAATCTTCGACGCGAATGGAAACGTTGGTGAGCAATTCTTTTTGCAGGCGCGCGCGAATGTCGCGCGAAGTGACGAATTGCCCTTCGCGGCCCGCGAGCGGCGAAGTATTTACCGTGAAAATCATCGCCAGAGTCGGCTCGTCGATTACCAGCGGCTCGCACGGCGCGGGATTTTGCAAATCTGTGATGGTTTCGCCGATCTGAATGCCATCGAAGCCCGCGATGGCTACAATGTCACCGGCGGGAACTTCGTCCGCTTCGTCGCGTTCCAGCCCGCGAAACGTGAAGAGTTTTGTAATGACCGTGGGAATCATATCGCCCTGGAGTTTCGCAATACCCACTTCGGAGCCGCGGCGCAGCGTGCCGCTGAAAACGCGGCCAATCGCAATGCGTCCGAGGAAATCGCTGTAATCGAGATTCGTGACTTGAACTTGCAGCGCGCCCGCTGGATTTCCCGAAGGCGCGGGAATCGCGGAGACGATTGTGTCAAACAGCGGCTGAAGATTCGTCGAGCCGTCATCCAATTTGCGGTGCGCGACGCCTGTCTTCGCGTTGGTATAGAGAACCGGAAATGAAAGCTGGTCTTCTGTCGCGTCGAGATCGATGAATAAGTCATAAATCTCGTCGAGCACTTCCTTGGCGCGCGCATCAGAGCGGTCAATTTTATTTAGGACGACGATCGGCGGAAGATGTGCCTGCAATGCCTTTTGCAGCACGTAGCGGGTTTGGGGCAGCGGGCCTTCGCTGGCATCCACGAGAAGCAGCACACCATCGACCATGCGCAGCGCGCGTTCCACTTCGCCGCCGAAATCGCTGTGGCCCGGCGTGTCCACGATATTGATTTTTGTGTCGTGATAAAACAGCGCGGTATTTTTGGCGAGAATGGTGATGCCGCGCTCGCGTTCCAGGTCGTTCGAATCCATCACGCGCTCGACGACCACCTGATTCGCGCGGAAAATTCCGCTCTGCCTGAGCATGGCGTCAACGAGCGTTGTCTTGCCATGATCGACGTGCGCAATAATTGCGATGTTGCGGATCGGCTGCGCCATGCTTAGATCCTTCTCCTTCATACACAAAACTCAATCAGTGATCTCTGGAAGCTGCCGCAAAAATTGACGCAGGGCTTCGCTTTACTTCACTTTCGCATTGAACGTAGGGCCTCGCGTTCTTCTCGCG